>JAHACE010000039.1 GCA_018376005.1 Atopobium sp.
TCTCAGCCTACCTCACCTGCAGCGCCAACAACAACTCCAACAACAGACCAGACACCTGCTGTTCCAACAGAGAATACTTCGCCAACCCCTCAGTCTTCTGGATGGAGACAAGAAAACGGCCAATTCCACTATTACAAAGAAGATGGAACACTTGTCACAAGCCAGTGGATCAAAGATGATTCTGGTTGGCACTATGTAGACGCTGCTGGTAATGCAGTCAAGGGTTTGTACACAACACCTAATGGAAAAACTTGGTATTTTGATCCAACTGACCCGCAGCATAAGGCAATCTTCGGTGAAGTTGAAATTGATGGTAAGTTTTACTACTTTGATTCAACAAACGGACTTGTAACAAATGGATGGGTATATCGCTCAGCAAGTTCTTGGTCATGGGCAACTGAAGATGGTACTTACTATTCTGGATGGAAGCATATGCCTAACGGCAAGTGGTTCTATTTTGATCCAGAAGAACCTCGTCATCGTATGTTAATTGGAACAATTCAGGTTTCTGGTACCTCATATTACATTGATGAATATGCAGGCATGATTTCTAACAGTTGGATTCAACTACCTACTCGTGAGTGGGCTTGGGCTCAAAAAAATGGCGCTCTTGCCTCTGGTTGGTTTAACACACCAAATGGTAGAACTTGGTACTTTGATCCATCTGTTCCACAGCATCCAGCGCTTATTGGCAACGTCGAAATTGACGGCACATATTATCATTTCGATGAAAACTATGGAATCCTTAGAAATAGTTGGATTCACAATGATGATGGTTCATGGTCTTGGGTAGATTCTTATGGCTCATTCTATTCAGGTTGGAAACATTTCCCAAATGGTAAATGGTTTTACTTTGATCCAGAAGACTCAATTCATCGCATGAAAACTGGACTTTTCCAACTTCCTAGCGGTTCATATTACGTTGATGAAAATGCTGGTATGACTTCAAGTAATTGGGTGTCCCTACCAGACGGAAATTTGTCCTGGGCTCAATCTAGCGGCGCGCTTGTCTCTGGATGGTTTACTACTCCTGGCAATAAGACCTGGTATTTTAATCCATCTTCAATTGACCATGCCGCATACGTTGGAGAGCATTCAATTGATGGAAAGAACTACTACTTTGATAAAAGCTATGGTCTAGCAAAAAATGAATGGGTTACTCTTTCAAATGGTGTAAAACGTTGGGCAGGTCCAGACGGAGTACTGACTGGATTCATTTCTCCTGAAGGAGTCTTCTCTACAGATGACGGTTCACAGCCAACAGGAACGGTACATCTTCCTGGCTTGACTGTAAACGTTGGCTCTGACCATAAAATTAAGACGGGATGGATAAAAGAAAATAGTAAAGATTTTTACTATCTTTCTAATGGTGCGCCAGCAAATGGATGGCTTAATATTCATGGAACTTGGTACTATTTTAATTCCAACGGAGAAAAACAAACTGGTTGGATTAATTCAAAGGGCAATTGGTACTTCCTTGATTCTGACGGCAAGATGAAAACCGGATGGATTAAAGATAACGGCAAGGACTACTATCTCAGTAATAATGGTTCCATGCAAACTGGTTATGTAACCTGGGGTGGAAAACTGTATTGGTCAGCTGCTGATGGCGCCATGGAGGAGCAGCCTTGCTACTACCCTGATATGTACCGTTACGCTCAAAACTACTATAGCGCCACTAACTGGCTCATTCAGATTGATACTACTGGCAATCGCTTTGCTGTATACAGGGGTTCACACGGCAACTGGGTTGTTTGGTACGAATGGCAGTGCACCACAGGAGCACCAGGCATGTGGACCCCTCATGGTCAATTTACCGTAGGTAACAAGGGTCTCTACTTTGGCTCTGGCTTTAGATGCTGGTATTACACGACCATTTCTGGTGAGTATCTTATTCACTCCATTCTCTATAACTCCGACGGTTATACCGTCCGTGATGGTAGGCTTGGATACAACGGTTCCCACGGTTGCGTACGTCTTGCAACAGAAAATGCTAAGTGGGTTTATGACAACATTCCTTATGGAACCAAGATTGTCATTTGGTAATCCAACTAAACATGAAGCTCTATAGCAATAAACCCCAACTCATATTGAGCTGGGGTTTATTTGTTAGCTTATAAAATGTGGTTACGCAAAATACTTTGCTTCAAAATCCTTAAATTGCTCTGGAGTAGCGTTTTGATCTACCGAGAAGGACTGTGCAACCGCTACGGCCTGCTGTCTTCTGAGACCAGCCTTATCCTCGTCTCCTAGTTGCTCATAAACGTGAGAGAGCCTGTCGAGGGCATACACCACATACTCTGCAACTGAATCAGCTACGCCGGAGAGCAACATCATCGTTACAAGAGAGTCTGGCGAAAGCGCAAGAGCAGTCTCTGGGCTCAAGTCAATGAGCTCTGCAACAGCTGCCTCTACCCCATCGAGTGACTCTTCAGTTTGAGTCTCTAAAGCATTTCCCAAACCTGCTGTGACCGTTGAAGTAAAGTCATCGATTACTTCCAAAATGTAATCTCGTTGAAGCATTTTGTTCCAATCTACTAGTTAGTAGGAACAGGAATACGTAAGTGATCAAATGCAGCATGCGTTGCCTGTCTACCTTGAGGTGTTCTAATAATAAGCCCTTGCTGCAAAAGATATGGCTCATAAACATCTTCAAGTGTAGAAGGATCTTCAGAGACTGCACTTGCAATGGTTGTGAGACCAACCGGACGACCTCTGAACGTCTCACAAAGCGCACGTAAAACACGTACGTCCATTACATCTAGACCAAGCTCATCAATCTCAAAGAATGAAAGCGCTTCTGAGGCTACCTGCCAGGTAATAGTACCTTCAGCTTTAACTTGTGCGTAATCTCGTACGCGTTTTAACAGACGATTTGCCAAGCGTGGTGTGCCTCTTGATCGAGAAGCAATTTCAGCAGCTCCCTGCTCATCAACTTCTACATCAAGGATGTTTGCCGAGCGCATGACAATAGTCTGAAGCTCAGGAACAGTATAGTAATCAAGACGATAAGAAATACCAAAACGATCACGCAAAGGGCCAGTTAGAAGTCCTGTTCTTGTTGTTGCAGCCACAAGGGTAAAGCGCGGAATATCAAGCCTGATTGACCTTGCCGCAGGGCCTTTGCCAATAACAATATCTAAGAAGAAGTCTTCCATTGCTGGATACAAAATTTCTTCAACCTGGTGATTAAGTCTGTGAATCTCATCAACAAAGAGGATATCTCCCTCTTCAAGATTGGTGAGAATTGCTGCTAAATCTCCTGCTCGCTCAATTGCGGGACCAGAGGTTGTATGAAGCTTGGAGCCCATTTCTCCTGCTAAAACACCTGCAAGCGTTGTTTTGCCAAGGCCTGGAGGGCCAGAAAAAATAACGTGATCAAGCGGCTCATTACGACTTTTTGCTGCCTCAATAAGAACACGGAGATTTGATTTAACACGCTCCTGACCAAGATACTCATCAAGAGTTTTTGGTCGCAAGTTTCTATCTTGCTCCAGGTCTTCTGCCTGAAGTCCACTAGAAACTACACGTTGAGAAGTGTGTCCTGGAAATGGAGCTGGAGTAGACGACGACTCAAATAGGTTATCTGCATCTGCTTCCCACATTAATTACCACTTCCCAAACGCCTTAGTGCATATCCAATAGCAGCTTCGATTGTAATAGCACCAGCCTCTTCATACCCCTCAAGAGCAAGCGTTGCTTCCTGAGAAGTAAAGCCCATTCCAAGAAGAGCCTCAATAGCCTCTGATTCTACAGAGGTTACAGCAGGTTTTGGAATAGCAGCAAAGTCTGCAGGAGACGTAAGACCAACAAGCTGCTTAAGCTCTGCATCTTTTGCGAACACATCAGAAAGTTCAATTACTAAGCGCTCTGCCTTCTTTTTACCAAGGCCAGAGACACTCTTAAGACGATTTCCGTCATTGGTAGCCACAATTACCGCGAGTTGCTGTGGCGTAAACGTAGAAAGCACAGAAAGAGCCAATTTAGGACCTACTCCAGAAATTGCACGTAAGCGATCAAAGAGCGCACGCTCTTCTCGCGAAGCAAAACCAAAGAGTTCCATTGAATCTTCTCTGACCACCATACGAGTTAAAACGCTAACGCCTGCTTCACCCGCTTGTGGAAGCGCAGCAGCTGTTGAAGCTGATATACCCAGCTCATACCCAACGCCATTAACGTCGAGAACAGCAACTGAAGGAGTAACGGATACAAGTGTGCCCGTAAGCTGGACAATCATAGTTGTATTCTTCCCTTTCCAAGCGAGGTGGTTCTTACAAGATTAGCGTAACAAACTGCAGCAGCTAAAGCGTCAGCCGCGTGATCTGGATGAGGCTGATGGTCCAAGCACAATATGTTTTGAACCATATACATAACCTGCTGTTTATCAGCAGCTCCTGTACCAACAACAGCCTGCTTTATCTGCATTGGAGTATATTCTCCAACCGTAAGACCTGCTTTAGAACAAGCCACAATAGCAGCACCGCGAGCATGTGCAGTAGGAATAGCAGATTTAACGTTTTGTCCAAAGTAAATGCTCTCAATAGAAAGAGCTTCTGGTGAAAACTTATCTATAACCTCAACAATCTGGTTATAGATTCTTCCCAAGCGCATATCTATTGGTTCATCTGCGGTTGTAGTTATGCATCCATAGGCGCGTGCACGGCATTCAGAACCCCTTGTCTCTACAATTCCCCATCCAGTGTGAGCAAGACCAGGGTCTATTCCAAGAATTACCATTGCACCTCCTAATATAGAACGTTAGTTCTATATTATCACAGAGTATGCGCAAACAATGCAACTAATTTTCTGAGAAAGGGCCTCTCCACATTTTGGGGTCAACCATGCCAATTTGTGCATCAGATTCTTGTGCCAGCTCTTTTAAAAGCTCCAGCATATCCTTAAAGCCCTCCTGAGCCTCTGTTGGATCGACTGACAACTCAGGCAGATGCATAGAAGCTCCTTGAATTTCTCGCAAAGAATTTCGCAAGGACTCTACCAGGTCAGATTCGGAAGCCTTTGTATCTCTAATTTTGTCTTGCCAGACTGATGCGTGTGGAATTTGAGCGTTGGTGAGGCTCTTTGAAGACATTTCCAGAACCTCAGTGGTATTTCTGCGGTCTTTTTGGCGGGCGTGGAGCATAGAAATAATTGCTTTGACCTCGTCAACCTTTCCCATTTCTGATACATATCACCAAGAGGCCACAGAGAGTGTGCGCTAGAAATCTCTGTTCCCTTGAGCGCAAGAATGGTTTTATCGGCAGTCTCAAGCGTTAAATAATTGTGCTGGTCAGCGTATGCATAGCCGTATGCACTCACCAATTTTGTATCGGTCAATGTCGAGAAAGCCGTGCTATCCACAGTAACTTTATTAACCCGAAGTCTTGCGGTAAGCAACTCCGCAGCGCTTGTTGCTCGAGAATCTTTGTTTGGAAGCAACAGTACGTGGACGCGCATAGGACCTAAAGCGTCTGAAGCAAGCGCAACGGTAACAAGAGAATTGAGCGAGCCATCAACTGCAATAAACACGCCGTCAAAGCCAGACTTTACCGTGTAGTCTCGCACTCCTGTAGCTAATACGCCCCAGGTAGTAAGCGCGCTGTTATAGACACCCGCAGTATCTTCTCTATCAAAGTTTTCGATAGTATCTTGGTCAACCTCGCAGACAACCATATCTTCTGAGAATGAGGCTGCTTGTTTGACTAAATCTCCTGAATGCCCATGGCGGACGACGAATCATCAACAGCAAAGCCAAAATACGGCAGGTAAATGACAGCATCTAACGAGTCGTCAACATCTTGCCACGCGTCAAGATCGTCGTAGGTAAAAGCGACGCCAAACGTAAGACCGCCTGCTTCAAATTTTGCGAGCTCAAAGGTATTCTCGCCAGATGTTTGTGCAGAGCTAGCAGAACGAGCAAGAGCGCTCATGTGCGCTATCTGGGCAGTCAATTTCAGCGGGGTTACGGCTCCGTTTCTAACGAGAAGGGCCTCGCTCGCTGCACTTCCATCAAACTCTGTTACAACAGGAATAAGGGCCGCAATTGGAAGCTTTTCTGAAAGCGAATTGATAATCTCCGATAGGTCTGCAAAAAGCCCTTCTATGTCAGCCTCTGGCACACTGAGCAGCCCTGTAAGAGTTGGCGCAGGATAAATGACTAGCTCAGCACCTTGCTGTTGAGCTCTCTGAGCATATTCCAGCATGGTCTGAGCGGTAAACTCGAAGTCTCCGGCCTGAGTATTCATTTGTGCAACTGCTATGCGCATACCATTCCTATCATAAAG
>JAHACE010000040.1 GCA_018376005.1 Atopobium sp.
TTGTGTAACAGTTCCGGTGTAGCCAACAACATGAGCTGCAAGAGAACCGTTTGGATAGGCGCGCTGGGTGCGCTCCTCAATTGAAACGCCATCAAGCAAAGCGCCATGAGCGTAAATATAGGCAACTACGCGCCTAGAAACGTCTACAGAAACCGTGCGAAGCGCTTGAGCGCCATCAGAGGTATCCATGATTTTTCTGCGCACCGCCAACATAGGCATACCCAAGAGGTTAGCAAGAATCTGCAGCTTAATGTAGTCTTCTGCAACGTCTGCTCGAGCTACTACCGTTGGACTTGGCCTGTTAGTAACAATCTCTACGCCATTTCTGTCCAAAATACGACCGCGAGGAGCTGCGGTAGTAACGGTTCGCGTACGGTTTCTCTCTGCTTGCTCGGTATAGTCAGCTGACGATAAGAGCTGCATGGTCCAAAGCCTGCCAATAAGCACGGCAAACATGCCGCCAACAGCAATTGCAAATCCGATAAGTCTGGACGAGAGGGTCTTCTCGGCAGAGCCGTCAGAACCACCAGACGCCTTGGGAGCACCGCCACCAATATCAAAGGTAAACGGCGAGTCTTTTCTACCAAAGGTAAGGTAAACAATAATCAAACCAATTGCTGCAACAGCGCAACAAGCAAGGATAACAAGGGTGAAATTCATACTAACCCCTTATTTAAGGCGCTGTGGAGCTCGGTGAGATCCGCGGTAGAGCGAAGTTCCACCCAAAGATGAATGAGACCTTTGGGAATGAGAAAGTACATAGAAAACAGGAAGCGCTGCCAAAATGGTAAACAGCATGGTGGGGAAAGACTTAAACAGCAGCCCCTCAAAGAAGTTGCCACCAGAGCCAATCAAAGAATTAATGAGTTGATACATAAAGGTGACACCAAAAGTTTGAAGGGCAACAAAGCCCATAGAGGTACCAAAATTGCCAGAGATTCTGTCTCTTACCTCTTGGCCCATGAAATAAGAACTGACCACAAGCAGGAGTGCCATAAGGCCAATAGGATTAGCAGAAGTCAAATCATAGATAAGACCAGCAATAAAGCCGCATATCACGCCGGTTTTACCACCATATCTCAACGCAATAGCTGCCGAGAAAATAAGTGCAAAATTGATAACTCCCCCACCAAAAGAAACCTGTGGTGTAAGCATAATCTGCAAAATGAAGCAAACAACAGCAAGAACGGCGATGCTGCGTGTGTTTTTATTTCTATCAGAAACCTGCATGCATCCCCCTTAATCTGTTCTTCCGCTGTTATGTTGTGTAGTACCCGTTGGAGCAGCAACTGTTGCATTCTGCTGAGTGTTTGTTGTGTTGTTTGTTGAACCGCTGCCAGTAGAACCGCTCGATGAAGACGTAGAAGATCCGTCTTTTGAGTCTTTATCCTTACCGTCTGAATTAGTTGCAGTTGGAGTGTTTTGCTTATCTGCCTCAGCAATATCATCTGCGGTAGCTTTTTGCTCCTCAGAAAGAGACGTGATAACCATTACCTCCTCGTTAGTGCTGACATTTCCATAAGGCTCAACAACAATGGTGTAATAGAGCGATCCTGGAGCTGCCTCAACGCTGGTAACTTTACCTAGAGGAAGGCCCTTAGGGAATACGCCACCAAGACCACTGGTAACAACTGTATCGCCTACGGCAACCTTCTGGTTGGTGTTGATGAGGTTAAGAGTAATCTGTCTTGACGCAGAACCCATAAGCATGCCTTGAGCTCGACTACTTTGAACCATAGCAGCCACACCGCTCTTCTCGTCAGTGATAAGACGAACGGTAGAGGTTGTAGGACTACACTCAATAATCTGGCCGATAACGCCACCGCTATCAACAACAGGCATGCCAACAGCCAGCCCAGACGAAGTTCCCTTGTCAATCGTAATGGTGTTATTGAACGAGTCAGTAGAACCAGAGATAACACGAGCGCCTGTGGACTGCAGGTTATAGGTATTTTTGAGGTCGAGAAGACCCTGTAGACGCTGCGTGGACTGATTTGTCTCTTCTAGCTCTGCATTTCTTGAACGCAACTGCTCATTTTCTGCCTTGAGGTCAGAAAGCGTTTGCTGGTCTGCTGTTAAGTTACTAAAAATGTTACCAATGCCCTGGAAAGGCATGGCAATAGCAGAACCCGCCATTCTAAAAGGCATGGTAATAGTAGAGAACCCACCTCGAACCATCTCGAGCGGTCCTTCTGTACCCATACGAGCGCTGACCGTCAATAACACAATTGAAAGCAGCGAAAGAATAATAAAACTACGGCCACCCGTATGCTTATTATTGTTAGATCCAAGGCCTGTTGAAGCACCCTGGATCTGATGAGACAATGGCATATTTATTGGCCTGCACTCTGAACAAATCCACCGGACAATGCGTTAGCCTCAAGAACCTTTGCACAACCGGTAACAACATTTTCTAACGCGGTTGG
Organism: Atopobium sp.; assembly: GCA_018376005.1. Taxonomy (GTDB): domain Bacteria; phylum Actinomycetota; class Coriobacteriia; order Coriobacteriales; family Atopobiaceae; genus Lancefieldella. The sequence goes on from JAHACE010000040.1 coordinate 2,427, forward strand.
GCTTACGTTAACGGGAACGCCAGTCTCTTCACGAAGTCTTTGATCAAGACCGCGAAGCATTCCGCCGCCACCGGTAAGCAAAATACCGTAGTACATAAGATCAGAGGCAAGATCTGGTGGAGTCACATCAAGCGCATCTTTGACAGCCTTGGTGACCTCGTCAAGAGGACGATCAAGGGCACGACGAATCTCTTCTGACTCAATACGAACAGTCTTTGGAAGACCACTCATGACGTCACGACCGTTTACCTCAACGTCAAGCTCTTCTGCAAGAGGAGCTGCTGAGCCAACCTTAATCTTGATATCTTCTGCGGTACGCTCACCAATAGAGAGGTTGTAAGCATCACGAACATGCTCAAGGATAGTTTGATCAAACTCGTCACCTGCAGTTCTGATGGACTGCGAGACAACAATACCGCCCATGGAGATAACGGCAACCTCGGTAGTGCCGCCACCAATGTCTACAACCATAGAACCGGTTGGATCCTCAATTGGAAGGTCTGCACCAATTGCTGCAGCCATAGGCTCTTCAATCAAGAATGCCTGGCGAGCGCCTGCCTGAATAGTTGCTTCAAAAACAGCGCGTTTCTCGACAGATGTAACGCCAGAAGGAACGCAAACAACTACGCGTGGACGTGGTGACCAAGGATATTTGCGCTCACGTGCCTTCTCGATGAAGTAACGAAGCATAACCTCAGTAACATCAAAGTCTGCAATGACGCCGTCTTTAAGAGGGCGCTCAGCAATGATGGAGCCAGGAGTACGGCCAATCATGCGCTTTGCATCAGCGCCAACAGCCAGAACGCGGCTCTCGCTTTTATCGATTGCAACAACCGATGGCTCATTGATGACAATACCCTGACCACGAACTGCAACAAGGGTGTTTGCAGTTCCCAGATCGATGGCTAGGTCTCCGCCATATTCTCCGAAGAGCGAATCGAAGATAGACATGATATCCAATCAAACGTGCTACGCGTGTGCGTAATTATCCTGCAGAAAGAACGGTTAAAACAGTTTAGTACTAGTTACCAGACTTTGAAGAGCTGGAGGAACTATTAGAGGAATTTGAGGAGTTAGATCCATTAGTTCCAGAGGCAGTTCCCGAATTAGAGCCGTTAGTACCAGAAGTTGTGCCAGAGTTCTGGTTATTCTGGCTTACGTATGAAGTGGTAACGCTTGCAACCTTCCAGCCAATACCATCACGGACAAGCTCAATGGTGTAGTCAACGTTGCCGCCATTAGAAAGACTGACAGAAGCATTAACTGTAGAGTGAGTCATGCTCTGGTCAACACCGTTGATGGTAACAGCGGAGCTTGTTGGCAGGCTGTTAGAAATCTGCTGAAGCGTTGTACTAGAGACAGAGCTAGAGACATAGCGACCAATATCGGTGCCCTGTGCCTTAGCGTTGAAAATATCCTGAACAACAGACTGCTGAGTTGGCCATCCATAGCCACGATAGTAAGCATAACCAGCGCCACCAACAGCCAAGATAAGCAAAATAAGAATAGTAATGAAGACCTTAAGGCCGGTGTGGCGATGCTTACGCCTAATCTTCTTGTCCTTCTTATCCTGCTCAATAATCTCCTGCTCAGTAATCTGGAAGAAGCCAGTATCTTCTGCAGAAGGGATGAGCTCGCCGGACATACCTGTAGGATCCAGTGGATCGTAGGCACCATAGCCAGCTGCCTGAAGGAAGGCATCAGTCTCAGATGGCTTGCCAGAAGCCATTGCAGTAATAGCCTTGCGAGCTGCATCAAAAGCAGACTGCTGCTGATTAGACAGAACAAAACTGCCATCAGCAGTAGCGTGAGTGAAGGCATCAACTGCCTCAGACATGCGATTTGCTGCAACGTATGCAAGACCAAGATCTGCATAAATCTTATTGGAATTATCCAGAGGATTAGCAAAATCAAGAGCAGTACGATATGCCTCAACAGCATCAACAGGCCTGTTCAAACCCATGAAACATGCGCCTAGGCTGCAAAGTGCTGATGAAGGATTAGGGTTCTTCTCGTCAACTGCAGCGTTTCTGTAAGCAATGCCGGCGTTACGAATATCACCAATCTTCTCGTATGCAGAACCAAGAGCAAGCTGTGCCTTATAAGGAGTTGCGTAAGAGGCGTCCTGGACAGCGTTAGTAAGGGCAGCAATAGCCTCCTGTACCCTACCAGCAGCCAGAAGTGCGCGACCCTGATTAGTAGAGAGAGCGCCAACCTTGCCGTAGGAAGCGTCAGCAAGAGCGGACTTGTAAGCAGAAGCTGCGGAATCAAACTGTCCAAGCTTCATATAAGCGTTTCCAAGAAGGTGGTCAATCTGACCGTTTACCTCGCCTGGCTCTTTAGCCACATCAAACTGACTGATAGCTACAAACCAGTCGCCCTGATCATATGCAGATTTACCTAACTCAAATGCCTGTTGATTCACAATATCCTCCAAGAGTCTGTGCGACTTGGCTTTAAGCGTTTTCAATTCTAATGGAATTGACGACATCGCCAACCTTTAACTGGGAAATGACATCCATTCCCTCGATAGTTGTGCCAAATACGGTGTACCCAGAATCCAAGCCATGCTGTGGACCAAGACAGAAATAGAACTGAGAACCTGCGGAGTTTGGATCTTGAGAACGAGCCATAGCAAGAGCACCGTCAACGTGGGAGTTGTTAGGATTTGTGGTGAACTCCTCTTTGATGCGATAACCAGGACCACCGGTACCAGGAATTCCTTGGTATCGTCATAGAAGCCAGACTCTGCAAGCTCGCAGAAGTTAGCTACATGAATAGGCGCGCCCTTACCGTCAAGCTGAACCTTAATGATTCCCTTGTTGGTATCAAAGACGGCTACCTCAGTACCAGTGACCTGGCGCTCTGGTGTATACAATGGATCAAGTCCAAACATAATTCCTCCAAGCTTCTTTACATCTAAGAGAAGAAGAAAACGCGAGAAACCCTTAGTAATAAAGAACTTCTTTTCTAACCTAATTATTTTACCAGTATGATGAGATTTTTGAAATTAAAGCAGCTGAACGGTAGATTTTTACTGCTTTTGTGGCTTCCAATTCACGTAATTTTCATCAAAAAGTTTCTGGTATGAGCTGGAACCACTTGAGTCTCTGATGTTATCAACTGGTGCCAAGATGTGCTCTTTGTCCTGAGAAGGATTAGAAGAAGCCACAGAGCGCTTCCATCCCTCACTCAAAGCATCAGAGCGATTACGAAGCCAGTTGCCAAGCTTAGTAAGATTTTCAATGGCCTGACGATAGTTTCCATTGGAATCATCGAGGCTTGAAAGGTCAGAGATAACATTACTGATATCGAGCGATATCTGCTCTGCTTCCTGCTGGGCATCAGCGCGCTCTTGATCAGAGCCAGTAATGGCAAGCTGATCAAAGGTCTTCTCGTTATCATCAAGGCGCTTTGAGAGATCTCCGAGCTTCTGATAATCGCTATCAAGTGCATCAAAAACAGCATCTGAACTTGTGTTTTGCTGAGTTGCACTGGTATCTTGTCCCGTGAGATGCGTAACAGGAGTGGTAGTAGGAGTAGATGAGACGGGAGCCTCAACCTTTGCGCGATTATCGGTTGCCTGTGGGTCCCACGGGTGCGTAATGATAAAAATAGCAGCTACTACCAGCGTTGTAACAAGAAGTGCTGAGAGCAGAATAACGCGTGTGCGAGGGATTCCTTCGGCCTCAGGAAGGTTCTCTTTTGAAGGCTCGGAAGGAATTGCAGACTCAAAACGAGGAGCTGGTCTGCGACTTACCGAGGCAAACGCACTGGTAGTGTCTGGGTCAGCGTTGTCGGCTGGCATTTGTTGCAAAACAGTGGAATCTGCTGCGACAGAAGAAGATGCATCATACTCTGCGTCTACGAGCGGATCGGTCTTCTCGCCAGGTGCTGAAGCGGTATCAATCTCTGGAAGCTTGATGTTGCGTGTGGGCCTGATGGCTCGAGCAGGACGAGCTGCAGGCACTGCCTGTGGCAAAGGAAGGCCACACTTTGGGCAGCTTTCTGCAGCAGCGCCAACTAAGGCGCCACAATGAGGGCACCACTGAGCTTGAGTAACAGGAATCCTTTGGGTCAAACTTAGATCAATCTGACAATGAGGGCAGGTTAAAGCCCCTTCAGCTTGTGCTTCAGTTTAATCGTTTATATCAGCAGAAGAGCTATAAGTTGACTTTCCTCCCATTAATCTCACAACCAGGTCAAAGAATCGATCCTTTGTATAGTTGTGAATGTAACGTTCGGAAATTCTGTTGAAGATAATAACGGAAATCACCAGACAAATTGCCAAGTACGGCAAGATGCGTGGAGTGAGAGGTGCAATGCGGAAGAAGTCCTGCGCTACCGTGCATCCGCCAACCACAATGGCAATGCATACAACAAGAAGTGCAACGCGGAGCTTGGTGAGCGGCAAAGAAATCCTTCTAAGCAGCGCAAAACTAACTGTTGCGGTGGTGATAAGCGCCATCGTAGACACCTGAGACAGGTTCAACTTAAACAGATGACCTGCGGTCATAAGAAGTGCAAGCGTGATAGTTACTGCAATAGAAGCAGGTAGTGACTTGCGCAAAATGTTGACAAGGAAGTTGCCCTTTACACGATCGTGATTTGGCTCAAGCGCCAACACAAACGATGGCAGGCCAACGGTTGCAAATGAAAGCAGCGACATCTGAACAGGAATAAAGGGGTATGGTGGCGCAATAATGCAATAGAGCGCTAAAGCCGCAGTATAAACCGTCTTTACAAGAATGAGCGCAGCAGAGCGCTGAAGGTTATTGATAGAGCGTCTGCCTTCCGCAACAACTTCTGGCATGTGCGCAAAGTCATTATCTGCCAGGACAATCTCTGCAACATTTCTAGCTGCAGCAGAACCAGAAGCAACAGAAATAGAACAGTCCGACTGCCTCAGCGCCAAGATATCATTGACGCCGTCGCCGGTCATGGCAACGGTGTGACCAAGATTCTGGAGTGCAATAACAAGCTCGCGCTTCTGCTCTGGCGTAACGCGACCAAATACATGGTACTTCTCGACAGCTGCAGCGATATCTGCTTCTGTGTGCAGCGTAGTTGCGTCTACCCAACCGTCGGCATAAGGGACTCCCGCGCGTTCAGCAATAGCAGAGACGGTACGAGGGTCATCTCCCGAAATAACACGCAGGTCAACGCCTTGCTCAAGGAAGTACGCAATGGTTTGTGGAGCGGTCTCTCTAATCTGGTCTCTGAGTACCACATAACCCAGGAGCTGAGGTGTTCCCTGCAATGCGTCGTTTTGGTCAAAGCCGTCAACACGGCAGGCAACTAGCACGCGTTCAATGGATGCAAAGGCATCGGAGCCTGCAATTACATCTGCCGCCTCAGGACCAAGCACAAACTGAGCTGCACCGATAACAAATGCCTCTCCGTCCTCAGTCACACAGCCAGAGTACTTTCGCTTGGAAGAAAACGCCACAACGCGAGAAGGACGTTTGCTTTGAATCCCCTGCTTAGATGCGTACGCAAGGATTGCCGTAGCCGTATCGTTAGCGTCATCTTTGTTTGCGCCGACAACGTTTACAGCCGCTTGTAGAGCGCCTGCGGCCTCAGTAATTGGTGTAAACGAAGCATCCAAAACACGAGCAACTTCCATGTTTCCCGTGGTGATAGTGCCCGTCTTGTCCAAACAAAGGGTATCTACGCGTGCTAGCGTTTCAATGCAGTATTGCTGCTGAACCAAAACATTTTTCTGGCCAAGCCTAATGGTTGCAATAGCAAGAACCGAGCTGGTGAGAAGAACGAGTCCTTGAGGAATCATGCCAATAACGGCAGCAATCATCGAAAGAAGCGCTTCATTTAAATCGGCGTTACCAATGAAATAGGTACGAACAAAAAGACCAATACCTAGCGGAATCAATGCAATGGAACCTGCGCGAATAATCGACTTAATGGTGGTAAGAATCTCTGAATTGATCTCTTTTACAAACTTAGCTTCTGCGTTAATACGCGCAGCATAACCTTCCTGGCCTACACGGCATACCCTACCAACAAGACTGCCCCTCTCGACAAAACTACCAGAAAGAAGCTCGTCTCCCGTGGTCTTTTGCACGGGCTCCGCCTCACCAGTTAGAAGGCTTTCGTCAACGCTTACGTGCTCTGACACAAGAATACTGTCAGCAGGAATTTGATCGCCCGTCTTCAAGCGCACAAGATCATCGATGACAAGCTCGTCTGGTTTGATAAAGGTATCTTTTCCGTCACGGATGACACAAACACTCTGAGCTGTCATAAGAGACAGGCGGTCAACCATGCGTTTTGCACGAATCTCTTGCACAATACCAATGACCAAGTTTGCAAGAACTACGCTCATGAACAGTGCATTTCTGTACTGTCCCGTTACAACAACAAGCAGCGCCATCAAAACATTAACTATGTTAAAGAGCGTAAAGCTGTGCTCTGCAATAATCTGAGCAATAGATTTGGTTTTGACGTCTGTATTAGTATTGACTTTACCCGCAGATACTCTCTCTGCAACTTCTTTTGACGTCAGACCTTCATACGTTTCTTCAAAACGTTTGCTACTCTTGCCTTCAGTACCCTGCAATGACATATAAACAATCTCCAGTCAGTGATGGCCGGTTTTTTGCACGTGGTGACCCCGGTGGGTTTCGAACCCACGACCTTTTGCTCCGGAGGCAAACGCTCTAATCCACTGAGCTACGGAGTCATGGTGCATAAGTATACCCCAGCCTACTTACTGCCTTTTGTAACGGTTTGCGTAATTTTCTTCTGGTATTTTCCCATGCTAAAATGAATTCAACCAGCAAATGAGGAGTTCATGAATACTATTTCTGTTGACCTAACATCCGACTCATATCAAATTCATGTAGGGCATCACCTGCTTACGCAGGCTGGTAAGCTCATTCATTCCTGCACCTCAGGGTCAAAGATTCTTGTAGTCACTCATCCAGATTTGAACAAGCTCTTTGGCGCAGAACTTCTCGCCTCGTTAGAGTCAGCCGGCTATTCTGTCACAACTGCTACGGTTCCCACAGGTGAGCACGCAAAATCATTTGAGTCGTATCAAAAGCTGGTAAGCGTACTTGCAGAAAACCGTTTTACGCGAGAAGACATTGTCGTAGCGTTTGGCGGAGGTGTTATTGGTGATCTTGCGGGATTTGTTGCAGCCACCTACATGCGCGGCTGCACGCTCATCCACGTCCCCACCTCGCTTTTGGCAATGATTGACTCCTCGATTGGTGGAAAAACTAGCTGCGGAGAGCTTATTAAATATGGCGTTCTTTCTGGACATGAGCTCTTCAATAAAATCTCTCTGGCGAGAAACCCTGTGCAGGTCATCGATGTGACACATAGACAAGAACTCATTCAAGAGTGCATTGAACTAAAGAAGTCAATCGTTGAAGCAGACTTCAAAGAAGCAGGGTCTAGAAAATTGCTTAATCTGGGCCATACACTTGGCCATGCTATTGAGACACTCAGCAACTTTGAACTTGGACACGGCTCCTGTGTGGCTGCTGGAACTTCCATGTTGGCAAAAGCCTGTTCCAAGCTTGGTCTTTGTTCTGTTGAAGACGCAGAGAACATCATTACACTCACGCAGTCATATAACCTTCCTACCAGCACTTCATTTTCTGTGGAAGAACTTTACAGCGCAGCACTTCATGACAAGAAAAGCCACGCAGATTCAATTGATGTGGCACTTATCTATGGCATTGGTGATGTTCGCATTGAGCGCAAGTCATTTACAGAACTTAAACAGCTGATTGAGCTAGCAAAAGAAGACTAACGTCCTAGACGCTCCAGCTCTTCTGCAAGCTTACGTACTGACTCGTTTAAGGCAGTCTTGTCTTCAGCTAGGATATCGTTTTTGTTGAAGATGCCGTTAGCAGTTCCTACATAAGCATATCCACCTGCAAATACATCAGCAAGATTATCTGTTGTAACGCCACCAACCGCCATAAGCGGTAAGTTTCCTAAAGGCTCGCATACCTTTTTAGCGTACCCATAACTAACTTCATTTGCGGGGAATACTTTGACAATATCTGCACCAAGAGCAAATGCATGAGCAATCTCTGTTGGCGAAAACGCTCCTGGAACACTCAAAATCTCATGCTCTTTACAGTAGTCAAACATCTCTACAGAGAGCAACGTTGGTGCTAAAACAAACGTGGCGCCAGCTTTATGAGCCGTCTGAAGATCTTCAAGAGTAAGCACGGTACCAGCACCAATATTGATATTAGAACCATATTCACTGGACAGCTTCTGAATTAACGAGGCAGCTTCTGGAGTGTTCATGGTTACTTCAACGTTATGTACAGGAGAATCAACAAGAACCTCAACGACAACTGCGGTATTCTTACATCAAGCAATTAGTTACGGAGCGTGTGAAAAATGGATGTTTCAATAACTCCTCATGATTTGTTTGGAACGGTAGAAGCCATCCCGTCAAAATCATGCGCTCATCGAGCGCTCATCTGCGCTTCATTTGCAAACGGCACTACCAACATTACCTGTCCTTACACATCAGAGGACATTCAAGTAACTGTTGATTGTCTTAAAGCTTTAGGCACCACTATCGCTAGAACTAAACAGGGATTTAGAGTTGTCCCTGCAAAAGAGCATAATCGCCCTCAAAACGTACAACTTAACTGCAAAGAATCTGGCACCACACTCAGGTTTTTACTCCCTCTTTTGGGCGCGCTGAACGTAAACGCCACAATTTCCGCAGAAGGAAGACTCTT
>JAHACE010000041.1 GCA_018376005.1 Atopobium sp.
ATTGGTTTTCTCGTCACACGTGTAGATGTAGAAGATGGCAAGGCAGCAACTACCGTGGCAACTGAGGCACAGGTATTGTCTGCTTTGGCAGAAATGCACCTGACAGCTGATGATCTGGTAGTTGCTGTGGGCCACGAGGGCGTCATTTCTCTTGCTAACCACGTGGCAAACAAGTGGTGTGGGGGAGTTTCCCTTGCTACTGTTCCGCTTGATTTAGCAGCAGTTATTGTCTCGTCTATTACTCCTCGCGCGCTTGATACTGACGATGAACATCAGCGTCTTGTTACCACTAAGCCTTGCGCTCGTTTCTGCTTTGCAGATCTTGAGGTTATGGATCTTTGCGATGACAACGCTAAGGTTGCCCAGGTATGTATGGTTGCAACGGCTATGTCTGATAACGAGGCGGAGTTTGGACGCATTTGGGATAGAGCAGATAACCTCTCCTCTGGAGTTGCCGATATAGTTGCAGAGCAGCTGGCAGAGTCTACTAAGACCCGTGGCCGCCTTTCTGATTCTTCCGCTATTGCTATTCAGCAGTCTGTTCCTTACGGTTGGGTTTTTGTGGAGGCACTTCGCCCGCTCATTCCAGCTGATCAGCCTCTTTCTGCACTTTATGCAGACGCACTGCGTTTCTCGGCAAGAATTGCAGTAGCTAAAGAGGCGCTTTCTTTTGACGATATGCTTGCCCAAGACGAGATTCTTGAGCGCTTGAATATAGGTTTTGTTACCTGTGACATTACTTCTGAGCAGCTTATCGAAGCGCTCAAACAAGAATGTTTCCATTCTACTAATCGTTTTATGTTGCCGATTCCAATGTCTGTTGGAAGGGTAAGATTAGCATCGGTCGACGAGGAACTTCTCGCCGAGCATGCCCGCGCTTGGTGTGAGGCTCACGCTTCGCATTAAAGCGCCGCATCTTGCAGTAAGGAGCCTGTTTGCTGATGCGGCTCCACTAGGTGCAACTCTTTGTTGTAAACATCTCGAGAAGGGATTTGAAATGGCAGATTTACAGGCAGCAGCAAAGCGCGTTGCGCGCTTTCGCGAGGTAATGGCTCAGAGAGGTTATGACGCTGTTGTTCTACGTCACAACCCAGACCTTCGTTGGTTGACTGACGCTGAGCGTGTCTTTGACTTTGAGCAGGCACATACTGCATTTATTACGCAGGATGAGCTCTTCATGCACACTGACTCTCGTTACTACAACACATTCCTGGAGCGCCTTGGTGCTGATTCTCCATGGAAGTTTGACCAGGAAGTCACAACTCCTACCGAGTGGGTTGCCGCTCATATTGCTGAGGCTCGTGCTCGCGTAGTTGCTATTGAGGACACCGTTGATCTTGCGTTCTTTGATGGCCTTGAGCAGGCATTGCGCGATCGTTCTGTTGCTGCTTTTCTTCCACGCATGCATGGTGATATTGCTGAGCTGCGTATTGTTAAAGACCCAGCTGAGATTGAGCTTATGAAGCACGCTCAGTCAATTACTGACAAGGCGTTCCTCCACATCTGCGAGTACATCAAGCCAGGCCTCACTGAGCAGCAGATCCGCGCAGAGCTTGAGAACTACATGCTCTCCAACGGAGCAGATGCTCTGTCCTTTGATTCCATCATTGCTTCTGGTCCTAATGGTGCTAATCCTCACGCACAGCCAGGTGAGCGCGTAGTTCAGACAGGCGACATGATTGTTATGGACTACGGTGCAGGTTACCTGGATTACCACTCAGATATGACTCGTACTGTTGTTGTTGGCGCACCTTCCGAGGAGCAGCAGCATGTCTTTGACGTTGTTCGCAAGGCAAACGAAACTTGCGCAGCAGCTATTCATGCAGGTGTAACTGGTTCTGATATTCACAACCTTGCAGTTAAGGTAATCTCTGAGGCTGGCTACGGTGAGTACTTTGGCCATGGCCTTGGCCACGGTGTTGGCGTTGAGATTCACGAGCGTCCATTCTTCAACCCTCGCTGGAACAAGGTTATTGCAGCAGGTTCAGTTGTTACCGATGAGCCTGGTATTTACCTGCCTGGTAAGTTTGGTATTCGCCTTGAGGACTTTGGCGTTGTTACTGAGGACGGCTACGATGTCTTTACTCAGTCCACACACGACCTTGTGTCTGTTGGCTGCTAACTAGACTCGATATACAGAATTTTTACGGCCAGAAGCTCTATGTTTCTGGCCGCATTTTTTTGTTCGTTTTAGGGCGAGAAGGTCTTCTCGCCCTAAAATTGGCTTATAAGACCTAAAAAATCTAAAAAGAGTTAGGTTAGTGAAGACACGCTTCAGATATATGTAATAAAATCAGAAAAGTAAATGTTATTTTCATTGTTATGTTTACAGTTTCATTTGTTTTATTAGGTGAGAAAGAAGGAGGTAGAAGTGGTTAGTATCGTTCTAGCCAGCCATGGCAAATTTGCCGAGGGCATCAAAGATTCTGGCAGCATGATTTTTGGACCACAGGAAGGCGTTGTAGCTGTAACGCTTACTCCTGATATGGGCCCAGATGACCTGCACCAGAAGATTCTCGACGCAATTGCCACGCTTGAAGATCAAGAGCACGTTTTGTTCTTGGTTGATCTATGGGGTGGCACCCCCTTTAACCAAATTTCTCGCGTTCTTGAGGAAGAGGGAAAAGAGGATTGGGTTGCCGTTACTGGCCTTAACCTCCCAATGCTTATCGCAACATATGGTTCTCGCCTTGGCGTAGATACCGCCGCCGAGGTAGCAAAAGAGATTTACTCTGAAGCTCGTATGGGCGTGAAGATTAAGCCAGAAGAGCTTGAGCCACAAGAGGCAACACCTACTGATGTTCCTGCCGCTCCTGCAGCACCTCAGGGAGCAATTCCTGCAGGTACCGTTATTGGTGATGGCAAGCTTAAGATTGTTCTTGCTCGTATTGATACCCGTCTTCTGCATGGTCAGGTTGCAACTACGTGGACAAAGATGACCAAGCCAGATCGCATTATTGTCTGCTCTGATGGTGTTGCTCAAGATGAGCTCCGCAAGACCATGATTGTTCAGGCAGCTCCTCCAGGAGTACATGTCCACGTTGTTCCTATTAAGAAGATTATTGAGATTGCTCACGACACTCGTTTTGGCAATACCAAGGCAATGCTTCTGTTTGAGACTCCTCAAGATATGCTTCGCGCAATTGAGGGTGGCGTAGAAATCAAGGAAGCAAACCTTGGTTCTATGGCTCACTCTGTTGGCAAAGTTGTTGTTACCAACGCAGTTGCTATGGATGAAGACGACGTAAAGACCCTTGAGGCCATCCGCGAGTGCGGTACAAAGTTTGATGTCCGTAAGGTTCCTGCAGATAACGCAGAAAACTTTGATGCAATGCTTAAAAAAGCTAAGTCCGAGCTTGGCGCCCGTAAGTAACTAGAAGGAGGTAGAAATGACACCTATCACAATACTGCTTGTCGTAATTGTTGCTCTTCTCGCTGGCATGGAAGGTATTCTTGACCAGTGGGAGTTCCACCAGCCCCTGGTTGCTTGCTCTCTGATTGGCCTTGTGACTGGTCATCCTGCCGAGGGAATTATCCTTGGCGGTTCTCTTCAGATGATTGCTCTTGGTTGGGCAAACATCGGAGCTGCAGTTGCTCCAGACGCTGCTCTGGCTTCTGTTGCATCTGCAATTATCATGGTTTTGGCACTGAATGGTGGAGATACTGACACCACCGCTGCTATTAACACTTCTATTGCACTTGCAATTCCTCTGTCTGTAGCAGGTCTGTTCCTTACCATGATTGCTCGTACCATCGCAACTGGTATTGTCCATGCAATGGATGCAGCTGCCGAGAAGGGCGATTTTGCTGCAATCGAGCGTTGGCACATTGTAGCTATCTTCATGCAGGGTGCTCGTATTGCTGTTCCTGCAGCTGCTCTTTGCTTCATTGACCCAGCTATTGTTACTGACGCTCTGAACGCAATGCCTAAGTGGCTCACTGGCGGTATGGCAGTTGGCGGCGGCATGGTTGCTGCTGTTGGTTATGCAATGGTTATCAACATGATGGCTACTCGTGAGGTTTGGCCATTCTTTGCACTTGGCTTTGTCTTTGCTGCTATTAACCAGCTCACCCTTATTGCTCTTGGTGTTATTGGCGTTTGCCTTGCTATTCTCTACATTGGTCTTAAAGACCTTGCTAAGCAGGGCGGCGGCTCAGGCGGTGGATCGGGCGATCCACTCGGCGACATCATTGATAACTACTAATTCTGAAGGAGTGTGATAACAATGGAGAATAAGATTCAGCTTTCTAAGAAAGACCGTATGTCTGTTGCTCTTCGTCACCAGTTCCTTCAGGGTTCTTGGAACTACGAGCGTATGCAGAACGGTGGTTGGGCGTTCTCAATGATTCCAGCCATCAAGAAGCTTTATCCAAACAAAGAAGATCAGGTAGCCGCTCTTAAGCGTCACCTTGAGTTCTACAATACTCACCCTTACGTTTCTGCACCAGTCATGGGCGTAACCCTTGCACTGGAAGAGGGACGTGCTAACGGTGAGCCTATTGACGACGTTGCAATTCAGGGCGTCAAGGTAGGCATGATGGGCCCTCTGGCCGGTGTTGGTGACCCAGTCTTCTGGTTTACCGTCCGTCCAATTCTTGGAGCACTTGGCGCATCTATTGCTCTTGGTGGCTCTGCACTTGGCCCCATTCTCTTCTTTGTTCTGTGGAACGTCATCCGTCTTATCTTCCTGTGGTACACCCAGGAATTTGGCTACAAGGCAGGCGCTTCAATTTCTTCTGATCTTTCTGGTGGCATGCTAGGCAAGATTACTGAGGGTGCTTCTATTCTTGGTATGTTTATCATTGGTGCCCTGGTACAGCGTTGGGTTTCTATTTCATTTACCCCAGTTGTCTCTACCATTCCTCAGCAGGCAGGCGCCTACATTGACTGGACAAGCATTCCTTCAGGAGTAGACGGAATGTATCAAGCATTAAAGCTCTACTCTGCTCTTGGACCAAACGGTCTTGACCCAGTCAAGGTAACTACACTTCAGTCCAACCTTGATTCGCTCATTCCTGGACTTGCCGCTGTTGGTCTGACACTGCTTTGCTGCTCACTGCTTAAGAAGAAGGTTCGCGCTCTATAATGGGTGCGACCCATTTTTTGAAAGGATTGTATGGCTCAGTCTCAAAACAGCACAGTTGATTTCACCGCAAAGGCAACGTCATTCCATGGACTTGCTACGTACGGCGATATTCTTATTGGCAATAAGGCCTTTGAGTTCTACAACCAAAATAATCCTGAAGATTACATTCAGATTCCTTGGGACCAGATAGATCATGTAGCTGCCTCAGTTATGGGACGAACCAAAAGCATTTCTCGCCTTGCTATTTTTACTAAGAGCAATGGCAACTACTCGTTTTCTACGCGAGACAATAAAGCAACACTGAGGGCAATTCGCGCCTATATAGGGGAGGAGAAACTCGTGCGTTCTCCAAACTTCTGGTTTGTCTTTAAGCATGGACTCATGGCAATTCCACAGCTTCCTCGCCTGTCGCGGGTAGTTTGAAAATTCACGTTCTTCTCGCGACTTTATCGAGTGAAAAGAGTGAGACGTGGCAACTATCAGCACCGCAGATTTCAAGAACGGCCTTGGTCTTAAGATTAACGATAAGTACTACACCATCGTTGAGTTCCAGCACGTAAAGCCAGGTAAGGGCGGCGCTTTTGTCCGCTATAAGATTCGTGATCTTCGCTCTGGCCGCGTTATTGATCAGACCTGCAACGCTGGTACCAAGTTTGAGAACGTTCTTCTGCTCACCAAAGAGATGCAGTACCTCTACAACGACGGTGAGTCCTTCTACTTCATGGACAACGAGACTTACGATCAGGTAGCTGTCCCTGCTGATTTCATTGGCGAGAAAAGCGTCTGGTTCAAGGAGAACGATAACGCACAGCTTCTCTATGCAGACACTGAGCTTCTTGGTGTTGAGCCTCCAATGTTCATTGAGGCAGAGATCACTGAGACTGATCCAGGCTTCAAGGGCGACACCGTTCAGGGTGGTACTAAGCCAGCAACTATTGAGACCGGTGCAACTCTTCAGGTTCCAATGTATCTGAACCAGGGTGAGCGCATTAAGGTTGACACTCGCGACGGCAAGTTTGTTTCTCGCGTTTAATGCATTCTC
>JAHACE010000042.1 GCA_018376005.1 Atopobium sp.
CGATACATGCGCCTGGTGATGCCAATTTCAGAGAAATCAATAGGAATGGTGTGGTCGGAGTTATCCAGAACCAGCGTTACCTCAGCAACGCCCACCGCTCCCCTTGCTGATGAGCCAGAGAAGATGACGTCTTCCATAGCCTGGCCACGGAGCATCTTTGCGCTCTGCTCGCCTAATACCCAGAGAATTGCGTCAGAGACATTGGACTTACCCGAGCCATTAGGACCAACGACAACGGTAAGACCGGGGTCAAAAACCATCTGAGTTTTATCAGCGAATGACTTAAAACCCTTAAGTGTCAGCGATTTTAGATACACGGGTACAGGGTACCTTTCTACCTTAGGTGCATTTCTGCATCAGCATCAAGCGGAGCGTCATCCACACCAAGACGTACCAGTGCGTCTTGAGCGGCTTCTGACTCTGCGGCTTTCTTTGATGGTCCCTGTCCACGACCCACCTTAAGGCCGTCGACAAATACCACAGCGGTAAACGTTGGTGTGTGAGCAGGTCCACTCTCGCCAATAAGCTTATATTCAGGAGTAGCCTTGCCTTTAGCCTGTACCGCTTCTTGCAAACGAGATTTAGGGCTTACCGAACGAACTGCCAGCGCTGGAGAAATGTGAGGTCCAAGCGTACGAATAACAAAATCGTGCGTTGGATCAAAACCCGCATCAAGGTAGAGCGCGCCAACAATGGACTCGTAGACGTTCTCCAGAGCAGACTTCATGCCACGCTTTCCCGTGCCCTTCTCGGAAATTCCCATAACAATTAAGGGAGAAATTCCTAGAGCATCAGAGACAATGGAAAGCGTGTGGCCGGATACTAGAGAGATTTTCAACCTAGTAAGCTGGCCTTCATCCATATCTGGATAACGCTCAAACAGCTCCGTTGCAATAATGGCACCAAGAATTGAGTCACCCAGAAACTCCAGGCGCTCATACGAAGCAGAAACAGGCTTGCCCTCCACCGCCGAAGGGTGTGTGAGGGCAGCCTCGATAAGTTCTTTATTGGTAAATGTGTGACCGCAAATAGCTTCTGCAGCAGCTACTCGTTCGTGCAATTTCACGTATAAAACCTACTTAAGCAGCAAGAATAGCATCTACTGCGTCACCAACGGTAGCAATCTCCTCGATGTTTTCTGCATCAAAGGTCATATCAAACTCTTGCTCAAGGTCTGTGACAAGCTGCAAAAGATCAAATGAGTCTGCACCAAGATCTTTAAATGAGGTACCCTCTGTGAGCTCAACGGAATCGTCAAGGTCCAGTGTCTCTCTAACAACGTCAATTACCTTTTCAAGTGTTTCTGTGCGATCCATACATCCTCCTTGCACACAACAATGACGCTATTAATTTTACCCCGTGAGGGACGTCTGTATGATGACATTACTAAAGCTGAAACAAACAATCTTAAAAAAGTAAAGCCCACAGAATTGTCCATGGGCTCCACCATAACTTATAAAAGATTTATGCAACAGGCGCTTTTACTACAGCTGAATTGACGAAGAGATTTTCTCAATTAAGTTAGCGCGCACTGCATTTGCTGCAGAAAGTGTTCCTGCGCACACAGCAGAAGAGCTGGTAGCACCATGTCCTTTAAGTACAGGTGCAGAAACACCTAGCAAGAAGGCACCACCAACAGAATCTCCTGAAAGTTCTGCTGCCGTAGCCTTAAGAGCATCTTTCAAAAGAAGTGCGCCAAACGCAGCCTTCTTGGAGGAATTAATTGCGTCTTTGAGGCTAGACATAATGAACTTGCCCGTGCTCTCAATGGATTTTAAGGCCACATTTCCTGTAAAGCCATCTGTCACAATAACATCAAAGCGGCTTCCTAAAATATCAGTTCCCTCAGCATTTCCACCAAAATTGATAGCCGCTTCTGCAAGAGCCGCATGATATGAACACATCAGCGTTAGCACCAGTATCCAAAAAGACAGTTTTATGACCACCAAGTCCAGGAAGAATCAGGGTAAGTGCAGGGCGTTTTACACCCTTAATGCGACCAATACCAAAGGTAGCTGCAGTAAGCACTGCTCCTGTAGAGCCTGCCGAAAAAAGACCGTCAGCCTCTCCAGCCTTGACTGCCTGCGCAGCCCTTACAATACTGGCGTCTTTCTTCTGCCTAACCGCATTGGCGGGGTGTTCGCTCATTGCAATAACTTCAGTGGTTACCAAAGCCTTTGCGCGCTCATGCTTGCTTGCAAAAGGAGTAACAAACTCATCAGCTCCAGCGAGAAGAACCTCTAGATCTTTGTCCTTCTCAAGAGCCATACGAACTCCCTCAAGAACAACCTCAGGGCTTTGGTCAGATCCCATAACGTCTACACAAATAACGGGCATGATAACTCCTTAGTGCTATAAAAAAGAAGGCTGGCCCCTAAAGAACCAGCCTTCTTGGCCATACGATGTATGAGTGTTACTCAGTAACAACAACCTCACGGTCCTTGTAGAAGCCACAGTTAGGGCATACGTGGTGAGGAAGCTTTGGAGCGCCGCACTGTGGGCATACAGAGCGAGCTGCTGCGTTAAGCTTGCTGTTTGCCGAACGACGGGTGTGGGTTGCGCCGCGGCCCTTCTTTTGTTTAGGTACTGCCATCTTAAACCTCTTTTGCTCTTGCTAGCGCCCCTAAAACATATGAGGGCGCGACCCATTCACATAATGCGTTGGATACTATACCACGTACTGACACATTTTGTACGTAGATACAGCATTTCTTCACCATTTAGGAGAAGAAATTTTATTTTACTCTTCCGAATCCGGCTCAATCACAAGATTTTTGAGAGCCGCAAACGGGTTTGAAGCAAGCTTTTCTTCTTCTCGCTTCTGCTCAATCTGAGCTGCATGACCGCAATCCTCTTCATTCAGATTGCAACCGCATACTGGGCAAAGTCCCTTGCAGTCGGACTTGCACAGTACAACATAAGGCGTCTCCATAACAAGCGAAGGCAAAAGAGCCTCTGCAAGATCGATGGTTTTATCGGCATTTACTAAAACGTAATCTGCCTCATCTTCATCATCTGCAGAAATTACAGGCTCTTCAAAGAGATAATACTCATCTACCTCTGCGTTTAAAGAGAGATGTGCGTCCTCAAGACAACGGTCACACGTACCAACTGCGTCAGCACGAAGCATTCCGGTAACCAAAATGCCCTCACCTGCGTTGGTAAGCACTAGATCAAAATCAATTCCCATAGGAAGAGAAAATTCATGCTCCCCTAGCTCATACGAATCTTCATTGAGATGACCCGCATAAGAAACGGTATCGCCTGCATTTGCAAGGCGATCATCTAGTGCATAAAGAACTGGTTGCATTGGAATTACCAGGCAACGTTATTGCTGGTGTTACGAGGACCAGAGTTCTCATCAAGTGTCTGACGAACACGAGAGACTGAATTTGTCAGGCTCTTGAGGTTCTCCTCAAGGTGAGCAAGAACGGTATCTGCATACTCCTCAGCGTTGTAGCGAGTATCGCGCTCATACTGCTCTGCCTGGTCACGAATGCCATCTGCCTGCTGCTGAGCAAGGCGGACAACCTCCTGGTCACCAGCAAGAATCATAGCCTGCTGCTGTGCGTCAGCAATGATGGATTCTGCCTGAGCACGCGCGCGCTCAAGGGTCTCATCCTCTTCCTTGATGATGCGACGAGCGGTTGCAAACTCTTCTGGGAAGACACGACGAATCTCGTCAAGCAGCTCGTAGAAGTCCTGGGCATCAATAATCTTCTTGTTACCGCCATCCATAAAAGGTGACTTAGCCTCAGTTACCATCTGCTCAATCTCAGATACAAGGCTCTCAATTTCCTCGCCTGGCTGCATCCAGGGCTCCTTTCAATCCAATACATAAGCTGTGTTATATGCAGTTTTAGCCCTTATGAGCACGACGCATAAAACACCTTTTTAAGAATGTTAGCAGAATATAATGAAAATGCAGGGCAAATATACTTAATTACCGCAATTATGCAGAGCATCAAGCTTTTTAATGACGTTCTTTGGTACCAAAAATGATACATCTGCGCCCATAGCTGAAATTTCTCTCACAATTGAGGAAGAAATATAGCCGTACTCTGGACTAGACATAACAAAGACGCTCTCCAGCTCAGGAGCCATATGAGCGTTAAGATCTGCCTGCTGCAGCTCATACTCAAAGTCTGTCATAGCTCTTAGGCCTTTAACAACACCACCTGCGCCGCGAGCATTGCAGAAATCAACCAGAAGACCTTCCATAGGCTCTACAGAAACGTCCACAAGTCCTTCATCTACCAGAGCGTCTTTAAGCATCTGTACACGCTCTTCAAGAGAAAACGTAGTTCCCGTGCCGTGTTTGCGCTTTGAAGCTGCTACAGCTACCGTAACATTTTCAAAAAGGCGAGAAGCTCGTTTGATTACATCAAGGTGTCCGTTTGTGACGGGATCAAAAGTACCTGGTACAACTACGTGAGTGATGCTGTTCAACGTATCTCCTATCCCTCACAACGAACAAGTAAATCAACTTGAGCAATACCATAACGCTTACTCTTAGAAAGCTCAAAATTATCAAGAGAAAGTGAATCAGATTTATGGCTATGCTCATAGACTACTACAGCGTCTTTTGTCAGACTTCCCGCCTGAGTCAAGTCTTTGAGCAGCTTGGATACTACCTCTGCCTCAACCGCATAAGGAGGGTCCAAAAATACCACGTCAAAAGGACCTCCAAACAACTGAGATGACTCAGCTAAGCGCGCTGTATCACCGCAGATAACACTCATCTTAGAGGTGCTTACGCCAAGAGATTTAGCCGTACGCTTAATGCGATCGCACGTCTTTCTATCTTTATCAACAAAAGCAGCGTATAGCGCTCCTCTAGAAAGAAGCTCAAAACCCATAGCGCCTGAACCTGCAAAAGCGTCAAGCACCCTGGACTCACTGAGGTCAAGACCGCGAGAAGCCAAGATGGAACTTGCTATGGCCTCGCGCGTACGATCAGTGGTTGGTCGCGTAGTCCCCTTGCCATCAGGGGCCTCAATTGCACGACCTTTCCATTTTCCGCCAACAATTCTCATGGGGTTTCTCGCCACCAAACCTATCTTGTACTGCAGTTCACCTGCAGGTTATTACTTATAGCCAAGCTCTTCAAAGTAGATACCAAAGCGATCTTTTGCCTCAATTCCCAGCGTAGCATAGGCGTCACTGGTAAGATTTGGGTCTTGAGCAGTAATTGCCAAAGCGTCCATGTGGGCCGCCTCAATGAGGTCCGCATCCGCGTAAAGATCAGAAATCTTGAGCGTGGTGCCGCCCGACTGACGGTATCCCAAGGTTTCTCCCTCGTGTCTGAGCTCAAGGTCGAGCTCTGCCAGGCGTGCACCGTCGGAGGTTTGCTCAAGGGCGACTAAGCGCTTTCTTGCGGTAGAACCTCGCTTGGCGTTGCTTGCAAGATACACAGTTCCTGGAAAATCGCCTCGACCAACACGGCCTCTGAGCTGGTGCAAGGTAGCCAAACCAAAACGATCCGCATTAAAGACAATCATGACCGTAGCGTTAGGAACGTCAACTCCAACCTCAATGACGGTTGTAGAGACCAAAATCTGTGTCTTATTTGCGCGGAACTTTTCCATTACCTGATCTTTTTGTGTCTCAGGCAGTCTGCCGGTCAAAAGATCACAGGTAAAGTCCTTGAAAACGGTCTTTGAGAGCTCCTCAAATACGCGAGTTGCACTGTAGAGTTTACCGTTTGTACGAGCGGCCTCAGGAACATCTTCAAGCTCATCTTCAGAATCGCTTGGGTCAATTAAAGGGCAGACCAAATACGCCTGATGTCCCGCTTGAACAGCTTCGGCGACAGCAGCATATGCTTGGTCAAGGTTTTCTGGCACACACAACTTGGTGGTAACGCCAGCGCCTGCCTTTGGTCTTTTGGTAATGCGAGACGTATCAACATCTCCGTACAAAGAAAGCGCCAGCGTACGCGGAATAGGCGTTGCACTCATGGCGAGAAGATCTACGCCTTGTCCTTTTTTGCGCAACGCTGTTCTTTGATCAACACCAAAACGATGCTGCTCGTCAACAACAGCAAGGGTGAGCTGCTTAAATACCACGCTATCTGAGAGAAGCGCCGTAGTACCAAAGACAATGGACAAAGAACCGTCGGCTAGGCAAAGTTCAATCTGTCGCCTCTCCTCTTCAGAGGTAGAGCCCGTAATAAGCGCCCACGTAATTCCTGCAAGTGAAAGCAAGGGGCCAATTTTTTGAGCGTACTGCTGAGCAAGAACTGAGGTAGGAGCCATCACAGCTGCCTGAGTTGAAGAATCTGCTGCTGCGGCCAATGCAACGGCAGCAACGGCTGTTTTACCAGTACCAACATCACCCAAAAGCAAGCGATTCATAATACGTGGTGCTGCCATATCAGAAAGAATCTCTTGCGCTGCGTGATTTTGCTCGTCAGTCAGGGCAAAGGGCAAAGCCTCAATCAGAGCCTTAACTTTAGGTCCATTTATAACGTGCTCAAAAGGCTTATGACCTGCAAGTTCCAAGTTTCTTCTCGCCAAAAGAGCAAGCTGCAAACTTAGGAGCTCATCAAAAGCAAGACGGCGACGAGCCTGTTCAGCTGCGTCCAAACTGGAAGGAAAATGAACCTCACGAAGCGCCGATGAGAGCGACATGAGGTGGTGTTTGGTGACAAGCTCTGAAGGCAGCCAATCACACACGCTTCCCGTGTCCGCC
>JAHACE010000043.1 GCA_018376005.1 Atopobium sp.
CATGGTAACCACCTGGTTTGGCACCTCGATGTTCTGCGCTGCCAACTCCGCTGCTATTTCGTACTCGCTGGAAGGCCGCTCAAACTGGCTGATGGCAACCATGCCCGTATCTTCAAAGCAGATTTTTGGCGCAAAGATTGCCGTGAACATGCTTTACGTGCTCATCTTTAGTGTTGTGACCCAGATTTTCTTCCTGATTCCTGGTCACATCACCATTGAAACGGCCCTGAGAAACGTCATTCTGCCACTCTGCATTGTGTTCCTGGTGTCTAATGTGGGCCTGGCCATTGATATTCGTCGACCAAACTTTGACTGGACTTCTGTCATCGATATCACCAAGAGAAGCCTTTCGGTCACCGTATCTTCTCTTGCGGGCACGCTGGGCTCCATGTTTGTCATCGGTGGAACGTTCATGATGATGATTATTCCGGTTATCGAATCATTTAGCTCGTCAACAGGCGTGATTAACGAGACGCTGCCAAACATTATCTTTGTCACGCTGTCGCTGGTGAACGCAATTATCGGCTACCTGATCTTTAACAACACCGTTCACCGAGGAGTTAGAATCTAACTTTTGTGATGGGCGCGAGTGGTGTTCTGCGATTTCGCACCATCTACCTGCGGTAACAGTATAAAATCTTCTGTCGAGAAGAAACTTTGAGGCACCCACCACATGTCGTTTATCGAATGGTGGGTGTCTCTTTTTACGCTTTGCGGTACGGTAGGGTGGCTAGAGCGCAGTCAGAGGAGGCATCATGGCCGAAAAAAATGTTTCTAAGGTAAAGAATGTGGTCCTGGTGGGCCAAGGTGGCGTGGGCAAAACCATGCTTGCCGAGGCAATGCTGCATCTGACGGGTGCAACCACTCGTTTAGGCGGCCACGCAGGCACAAAGCCCACGCTTGATTACGATTCACAAGAGTCAGAGCGCGGATTCTCTATCTCTACTACTATCGCACCAATTACCTGGGAAAATACACGCATTAACGTGCTTGATGCGCCGTGCTATCCTGACTTTGTGGGCCGAGGACCTGTCTCTCTGCCGCGCACTGTTCATCAACCGCTTGGACCGCCCTGATGCAGACTACGAGACCGCGATGGCTATGCTTCAGGACCGTTTTGGCTCTTCGCTTGGTGCAGTGACTATTCCAATGGGTTCCGGCGAAGCATTCTCCGGCATCATTGACGTTGTCCATCAGAAGGCTCGTAAGCTGGTAGATGGCAAGCCTGAGGTCACCGATATTCCTGCTGAGTTCCAGGCAGAGGCGGAGGCTGCTCGCGCTGCCCTGACCGAGCTGGTTGTTGAGGCAGACGATGAGCTGATGATGCGCTACCTTGAGGGCGGGGAAATTACGCAGGAAGAGCTTGAAGGCCTGCTGGGTAAGGCCCTTATGGAGCGCATTTTTGTTCCTGTCTTCTCCGGTTCTTGCGTCCGCGAAGAGGGCGTTATCTCCCTGCTTGATGCCGTTGACGGCTGGTTCCCAACTATGTCTGACTTTGGCCGCATTCCACTGGTCAACGGCGAGCAGCTTGATATTTCACCTGATGACGAGCGCCCTGTTGCGTTTGCCTTCAAGTCGCTGCAGGATCCACAGAACGGCAAACTTACCTTTGTAAAGGTGCTTGCAGGTACTGTTTCTGCAGGCTCTGAGCTTATCAACGCTCGCACCCGCAAGCCCGAGCGCCTTTCTCACCTGTATCGCATGTGCGGCAAAGAAACAACTGACGTCAACACTGCCGCAGCCGGCGACATCGTAGTAGTTCCAAAGCTCGAGGCCATGACGGGCGACACGCTCTCCGTTACCGGTAAGGTTGAGGCCGCTGCATTTAGGTTCCCCAACTCCCTGTACCGCACGGCTATTGAGCCTGATGAGCGCGGTACCGAGGGCAAGCTCTTTGCGTTCCTGGAGAAGGCCGCCGACGCTGATCCAACCCTTAAGGTTGAGCGTGACGAGGACACCGGCCAGACCATTGTTTCTGCAATCGGCGAGGCACAAGTAGCCGTTCTTCTCGAGCGTCTTGAGCAGCGAGCCGGCGTTTCCGCACATAAGATTGCGCTCCGCATCCCATATCGCGAGACGATCCGTCGAGTTGCAAGCGCTCAGGGTAGGCACAAGAAGCAGACCGGCGGTTCCGGTCAGTATGGTGACTGCTGGCTGCGTATCGAGCCAAACCCAGACGCAGGTTACGAGTTTGTGGACGAAATCGTAGGCGGCCACATTCCACGCGGCTTCATCCCTGCAATTGACAAGGGCGTTCAGGAGACCATGCGCGAAGGCGTTTTGGCTGGATATCCTATGATTGACGTCAAAGTTGCTGTTTACGAGGGCTCTTACCACCCCGTTGACTCCAACGAGATGGCTTTCAAGACTGCTGCTCGTATTGGTTTCCAGAAGGCTGTTGACCAGGCAGAACCAGTTCTCTTGGAGCCTATGGCTCACCTGGAGATTACCGTTCCAGATAGCTACGCAGGTTCCGTCATGGGCGACGTATCCGCTTCCCGCGGTCGTGTTGAGGGAATGTCTTCCGGCACCGGCGTTTCGGCTGGTGAAACCACCATTAAGGCGACGATTCCATACGCTGAGGTTACCGATTACGCTACAAGGCTGAGGTCCCTCTCGCGCGGAACGGGCGAATATACCGTTGAGCTGGCAGGATACGAGCAGGTCCCGCACGACATCCAGGCTCGTCTTGCTGCCGAGTACGCTGAGCGTCGCGCTGCCGGCGAGCGCTAACCTGCAGGTCAGACGCACTCTGCGGGCGCGGCAGGCGCTGCGGGCGTGGACGCGCTGCGAGCACGGCAGGCGCTGCGAGCACGGCACGAAGCCGTTGCAAGCATGGTACCCCTGCGAGCGTAAAGCCGCAGGTAGATAAAGCGTTTCAAGCAAGAACCCTCGCATCTTTCAGGTGCGAGGGTTCTTTTGTGTTCCTGCAATGTGATTGAGCGCCGGCTTTTAGGCTTGGCGTACAAAATGGTGCAGTTTAGCCGCGCCTCGCTGAGAAATCGTCCAGTTCTTAATCAAGATAACCGGACAACTGGGGGCTCAATGTCTGACAATTAAAGAGCCTCGCCACTTGATATACATTTCTATGCATAAACTTCATCTAATATACTGGAAAATGAATAGAGAAATATAAAAAATCTAACTATAGGTAAATTTCAGTTCTAAGCAACACACCTATGGCGGATAATCTGCTCAATTACGGGCATATTACACACCTAATGACGATAATCTGCACGCCTTAGCTATTTTCGGCGTCATGTATACGTCTTTTTGACAGATTATCCGACATAGGTGTGTTCAGCCATGTTCAACCATCTTCAACCGTCAGCAAAACAGTACAAGCAACTAATGATGTTGCCCGTACGGTATGGTTGATCGTGGGCGCAAGCTTCTAGAACTTACTTACTCATGTGGCTTATTTTCTTGCCTGTCGGTATTGCGTGGCGGCTATCTGGGTACGTATTTCAGACAAACAGCGTTGAGATGGCGATGTTATTCGTGACAGTAGTTTAAATCCAAGAAAGGTCGCACATGTACCTAGAGAATATCAATGGACCGGAAGACGTAAAGAAGCTGGACGCGGAGGCTCGCAAGGTGCTTGCGCAGGAGATTCGCGACAACTTGCTGGTCATGGAGTCAAAGCATGGCGGCCACTTTGGTCCAAACTTTGGTATCGTCGAGGCAACTATCGCGCTCCACACTGTGTTCAACTCGCCCGTTGACCATATCGTTTACGACGTCTCGCACCAGACATATCCGCACAAGATGCTCACCGGCCGCAAGCAGGCATACATGGATTCTGCGCTTTACGACTCGGTGTCTCCTTACACTGATCCCGCCGAGACCCCGCATGACCTCTTCAAAATCGGCCACACTTCCACGTCCATCAGCTTGGCGCTTGGTCTGGCAAAAGCTCGCGACATCATGGGCGGCAAGGAGAACATCATCGCAGTTATCGGCGACGGCTCCATGTCCGGCGGCGAGGCGCTTGAGGGTTTGAACGTTGCCGGCGAGCTGAACAGCAACTTTATCATCGTCTTCAACGACAACCAGATGTCCATCGCCGAGAACCACGGCGGCATGTACGACCAGTTCGCTGAGCTGCGCCGCACTAACGGAGCTGCCGAGAATAACCTCTTCAAATCGATGGGTCTGGACTACCTATATGTCAATGACGGCAACGACATCGAGGCTCTTATCGCCGCATTTGAGCAGGTAAAAGACTCGACCCATCCGGTCGTGGTTCACATCAACACGCTCAAGGGCAAGGGCTACGCTCCCGCGGAGGCAAACAAGGAGAAGTGGCACTGGCACATGCCGTTTGACATCCAGACTGGCCAGAGCCCTGCATCCGGTTCGTCCGAATCGTACGCCAGCATCTTCGCAGAGTATGCGCTCAAGCGCACAAAAACTGACCCGAAGTTCCTGGTGCTTATGTCGGCTGTTCCTGGCCTGCTTGGTCTTACACATGAACGTCGAGAAGAGCTGGGTAAGCACTACCTTGACGTGGGCATTGCCGAGGAAACCGCAGTTGCAATGGCTTCCGGCGCAGCTCACGCCGGCGCGCACGTGGTTTGGGGCTCAAGCGCAACCTTCATCCAGCGCACCTACGACCAGCTAACTCAGGACCTGGCGCTCAACCAGAATCCTGCGGTTATCGTGGGTTCCGGCTCCATTAGGGGCTTGATGGCCGCCACCCACCAGGGCCTTAGCAGCATTTCCATGATCGCAAACATCCCTAACATGGTGTACCTCGCGCCGTCCAACGCCGAGGAGTACGTTGCCATGCTCGACTGGGCACTTGACCAGGACAAACACCCCGTCTACATCGCAATTCCTTCCGGTCCCGTGGCCCACGCCGAGGGTCCCGTCCGCACAAATTTCGACGACCTCAACACCTACGAGGTCACGTGCCAGGGCTCCAAGGTGGCCGTTCTTGCCTTGGGCGATTTCTACGACCTTGGCGAGAAAACCGTCGAGGCCCTTAGCTCTACTCTGGGAATTGAAGCCACGCTGGTCAAGCCATACTTTACCTCTGGCATCGACCAGAATCTGCTCGACAACCTGGTAAAAGACCACGACGTCATCGTAACCATTGAAGACGGCATTATCGAAGGCGGTTGGGGACAGAATATAGCCAGCTACCTGGGAACTTCTTCCGCACGCGTGCTGAACTACGGCGTCAAGAAGGCCTTCTACGATCGCGTCAACATCGCGGAGCTTATGCGAGAAAGTCATCTGGAGCCTGAGCTTATTGCTGAGGACGTTAAGCAGGTCTTGGGCCTGTAGGCGCTTAGTCTGTAAGTGCGTCGCCGCTGGTAGGTAGGCGCCGCCACGCTGTTGCACTGCCGCTCCGGCGTGAGCCGCGCCAGCGCTGCGGCTTTGTCATTGCGGCATCGCCCGCACTTCTCGCTATTACATCAAAACTGCAACAAAAAAGAGGGACCGCATCTGCGGTCCCTCTTCTGTATCAAGTGAATGTGCTGTTGCGACCTGCCGCCAGACACGCTGTTGCGGCGCGTCGGTGTTGCAGCGCCGTTGCGACCTGCCGCCAGGCGCGTCGGTGTGCGTCGCAACCTGCGACTAGAAGCCTAAGCCTTAAGAGCGCGGCCCATAGCGTCAGCCTGAACGATAGCTGCATAGAGCTCGTCAGGAGTGACGTCGCCAGCAAGGTTGTGGATGGTCTCGCCA
>JAHACE010000044.1 GCA_018376005.1 Atopobium sp.
GAGACGACCAGGTGGCCGCGCTTATCAACCTCAAACTCGAGCCATGCACCACGTGCAGGAATGAACTGAGACTTGTGGACCAGAACACCGTTGTCCATCTCTGACGAGAAGTACACTCCAGGTGAACGGACGAGCTGTGAAACCACAACACGCTCAGAACCGTTGATGATGAAGGTACCGCGCTCGGTCATCAGTGGGAAATCACCCATGAAGACAAGCTGCTCCTTCATCTCACCAGTCTCTTTGTTGACAAAACGGACGTCAACAAAAAGAGGTGCTTGATATGAAATGTCTTTTGCACGACACTCAGCCATTGAATTGGCAGGGTCGCCGAACTGATGGTCACCAAAGGTGACCTGCATGGTTCCAGCGCTGTTCTCAATTGGCGAGAACTCAGCGAAGGACTCTGCAAGGCCCTCTCCCATAAAGCGCTCAAATGATTCCTTCTGTACAGAAATCAGATTTGGCAGCTCCATAGCTGCGGGAATCTTACTGAACGTCCTGCGTCCAGTATGCGCCTGAGGCGTGGTGAGGGAAGTCTTTTTAGCGGTAGACACCAGGTTGTCCTCCTTCAAAAGGGTGGAAGGTGGCAATTGTCGCAACCTAGTAATTTAGTCAAGATTTTAATGCGCGTCAACAGAAAAACACTTGATTTTTTAAGACGTTTTGACTATATTATCGCGTTTATGTTTTTCAACTGCACAAACGTTATGTTGCAGGTAAATCCTTGACTAAGCACGCGGGTTTCTCGCCATGCGCGAGTGCGAGCGTGGCTGCAAGCGCGCGGGTTTCTCGCCAGGTGCGCCGGCTTTTTGCTGCACGCGCCTGAAAAGTGCAAAGAATCTGTATTTGAGCCACCGATTCTTTGACAAAATCAGGCAAATCCACAGTTTCTTTTACGTTTTTAGGCAAAAGTTACAGATTCTTTGTAGAAATCAGGCGCGAGGAAGCTGGGGTAAGTCACGCAGAAAGATAGAGCAATCACACCGGATTTATGAGCCTGAAATACACACCAAGTCTGAGCAAAAATACTCAGATAAGGCGAGAAAAACAGGCAAATCACTCAGACATGGCGAGAAAATCCGGCAAATCTCTCAGACTTGATGCACTTTTCAGGCTGCAGCTAAAGCGCTCAGACTTGATGCACTTTTCAGGCTGCAACAAAAGGCGCACGGGTTTCTCGCCAGGCAAATAAAAAAGAGGCCAGACCGAAGTCTGACCTCTCCAGTAAGCAATGTAGGATGGACTTACTTAAGGGTGACGGTAGCGCCAGCCTCCTCGAGCTGAGCCTTGCACGGACAACCTTGATGACGCCGATCTTGTTGTCGCCGAAGCCCTCGAGGACAACGTCAAAGTTGGTCTTCTCCTCTGCCTCCTCAGCAGCGCCACCAGCTGCAGGAGCAGCAGCGACAGCTACAGGAGCAGCAGCGGAAACGCCAAAGACGTCCTCAAGCTCGTGAACGAGCTCAGAAAGCTCGAGTGCTGGCATCTCTTTAAGGGCCTCAATGATCTCATCTTTAGTGACAGCCATGTCAATTCTCCTTTTTAAACGATGCAGCCTTTGTACTGCATCTGGGCAAAAGCCCGGCTTGTATGTGTGCGTTTAAGTGCGTCTACACTCTCACGCGGTTTGCGCCAATGCGCGGGTACAACAAAACGTTGCTTATGCAGCGTTTTTCTGATCTGCGACTGCAGAAAGAGCGGTTGCGAGTCCACGAGCTGGACCAGCGCAAACCTGTGCAATACCGGTAAGTGGGCTTGCAACAACGAAGACAAGCTTTGCAATGAGCTCCTCGCGAGAAGGAAGGTCTGCGTAAGCCTTTGCCTCGTCAGCGGTAAGTGCCTGACCATCAGCGATACCACCAATGAACTCAACTTTCTTGAGCTTCTTGGCCTGATCCTTGATGACCTTAGCGGCCTCGACAGGATCATTCTCATAGAAAACGTATGCGCAGGTACCGGCGAGCATCTCGTCAATCTCTGGCATACCAGCGTTCTTAAGAGCAATCTTGACGATGTTGTTCTTATAGACCTTCATGTGAGCGCCTGCTGCGGTAAGTGCGCGGCGAAGCTCCTGAGTCTCCTTTACGGAGAGACCACGATAGTCGATAACAAACAGGCCCTTGGAGTTGTCGAGAGAAGCGGAAACCTTCTCGAGCAAATCAAGTTTAGACTGAGCTGGCATGTAGTACACCTCCTTTATCATGTCTCGGGCACGAGCGCCAACAGGTGCGGCCCTCACATGAAAAGACCCCACTTTGGCAACCAAAGCGGGGTCTGGATGTACTAATCTCAAGACCACCTCGGCAGGCGGGAATTCCCATTAAGCCTTGGATTCAAGGCGCCGGCTGTCTTTGGCAGCGAACGTGCAACTACAAGACGTCTGTCTTGCGTTGGATATTGTGCAGCAAAAAACTATCCAAGTCAAGGTTGAGCCGCCTCAAGCTGCATGCAAGCCGCAGACCATGTGCCGCGTGCGCGCCGCAAGCCAAGTGCACGCTGCAAGAAAAATCCGGTACCTGCGAGCAGATACCGGATTAAACGTGCTAGGTACTTCTAAGCGTTTAGCTTAGTCCTCCATGAGGTTACGAACCTTGGTTGGATCAACCTTGATGCCAGGGCCCATAGTAGAGGAAATAGCAACGGTCTTGACGTACTTACCCTTTGCGCTGGATGGCTTGACGCGGATGATCTCGGAGATCAGTGCGCCATAGTTCTCAACAAGCTGCTGGACCTCAAAAGAAGCCTTGCCGATTGCAACGTGGCAGATACCAAAACGGTCTGCACGATACTCAACACGATCTGAGGGGTTGCGATTGCTGCGTCAAAGTCAAGCATGCCCTTCTCGACCTCTGCGATGAGCTCGTCGCCACCGACGATGTCAGCGCCAGCTGCCTCAGCCTCGCGGGCCTTCTCGCCCTCTGCGAAGACTGCAACGCGAACGGACTTACCAGTGCCGTGAGGCAGAGAGATGGAACCGCGAACGTTCTGGTCAGCCTTACGAGTATCGACACCAAGGCGAATTGCTACCTCAATGGTCTCGTCAAACTTAGCAGTTGCAAGCTCCTTAGAAAGGGTTACTGCCTCTTTTGGGCTGTAGAGGTTTGCACCGTCTACCTTGGCAACTGCATTCTTGTAGTTCTTTCCGTGCTTAGGCATTATGTACCTCCTGTGGTTAGCGGGCGTCTGCCCTCCCACTCCTGCATCTTCCGTTCGTAGTTACGCCCTCTTGGCGAGAAACCCAACTACGTGCACTAACGTCGGATGCTCTGACAAAAACAACCGTCAGCCACACACATGGCTGACGGGAGTAAACATTACTCGGCGATGGTTACACCCATGGAACGAGCGGTACCAGCGACGATCTTCTTTGCAGCCTCAATGTCGTTTGCGTTGAGGTCAGGCATCTTGATCTCAGCGATCTTGGTGAGCTGCTCCTGGGAGAGCTGGCCGACCTTATCGCGCTGAGGAACACCGGAACCACCCTTGAGGTGAAGCTCCTTCTTGATGAGCTGAGCTGCTGGAGGAGTCTTGGTTACGAAGTCAAAGGAACGATCCTCGTAAACAGAAATCTCGACTGGGATGATGTCGCCAGCCTTGTCCTGAGTTGCAGCGTTGAATGCCTGGCAGAACTGCATAATGTTGACCTGTGCAGCACCCAGAGCTGGTCCTACTGGAGGAGCTGGGTTTGCCTGGCCTGCAGGAATCTGCAGCTTAATAAAGTTAACAACCTTCTTTGCGGGCATGTTAAGCCTCCTGTTTGAATACTTGTGAGTCTATTCTCGCGCACTCCCGAGAAGCAATCCACAAGGGACGAGAAGTGCGGGATAAGCCGTTAGTTACTAGTCTATCAGGGAAATCTGATCCATGGTGAGCTCAACCGGAGTCTCGCGACCAAAGATGGTGAGCATTACCTTGATCTTGCCGGACTCTGCGTTGACCTCGGAGACAGTACCGTCGAAATCAGCGAGAGGACCAGAAAGAACGTGAATTGCCTGACCAACCTCAATATTGGTTGCTGTACGCTTAGGTACAGGGCTACCCGTCTTCATACCGCCGCGACGCATGATCTTATCGAACTCATCACGACGCAGAGGAACTGGCTTGCCGTCAATGCCAACAAAACCAGTTACGCCTGGAGTGTTACGAACAACAGCCCAAGTATTGTCATCCAGCTCCATGCGAACAAGAACATAACCTGGGAAAACCTTAGACTCTTTGGTCTCGCGCTTTCCACCGTCCTTGACCTCAGTGACTTCCTCGGTAGGAATCTGAATATCAACAACAGCACGCTCAAGGCCATAGGTCTCAATACGGTGCTCAAGGTCAGTCTTTACC
This sequence comes from Atopobium sp., assembly GCA_018376005.1. GTDB lineage: Bacteria > Actinomycetota > Coriobacteriia > Coriobacteriales > Atopobiaceae > Lancefieldella. The sequence continues at coordinate 4,339 of JAHACE010000044.1, forward strand.
TTGTTCTCATAACCTGAATACGTGTGAACTACATACCAGCGCTTAGCCATTGATTATCCCCTCAGTCCAGTAAAGGCGACGAGACCAGCAACAATGCCAGTATCAACCAGCCAAGTTACCAAGCCAAAGAAAATGATTGTTGCAATTACGGCTACAGAGAAACCAGCAAGCTCAGAGCTTGAAGGCCACACAACGCGGTGCATTTCTGTACGAACGCCTGCAAAATAAGCACCCAGGCGGCCAAAGAAGCCAGGGTTAGCGTTACGCTGAATGGACTTCTCCTGCTTCTTTGCCTCAGCCTTAGTGGCCTTAGCAGAAGCTTCAGGAGTAGCTTCAGCCTGAAGGGCCTCACGCTGGGCGCGCTCTTCTGCGCGAGCCTTACGTGCGCTCCTCTTATTGCGCTCCTTATTTGCCATCCTACGCTCCCTTGGATGTTATACCTACATACAAACCGGCCAACCCTTATGGGAAGGCCGGTGAAGTTATCTGGCAGGCCAGGAAGGACTCGAACCCTCAACAAACGGTTTTGGAGACCGCCGCTCTACCATTGGAGCTACTGGCCTAGAACGAACCCACCTAGCCTAGCGGGTCTCGCGATGTACCGTGTGCTTGTGGCACCATGGGCAGTACTTCTTCAACTCCATACGATCTGGGTTGTTGGACTTGTTCTTGTCCGTAGTGTAATTACGACGCTTGCACTCAGTGCAGGCGAGAGTAACGAGTGTACGCATTGATCCTCCTGAACACGGTCACGAGATGTATTCTCGAAATGTGACGCGGTTGCTTAGGTTAGCACCCACTACCCAGAGATGTCAATACTTTTCTCTAATTACTCTAGGCGTTCACATATTTTTTCTCGACAAAAAACCCGGCGCGCAAAAGAGCACGCCGGGCAAGTTAGCAACTTTTAAAGAAGTTACTCGATGACGGTGGAAACACGGCCATCGCCGACGGTGTGGCCACCCTCGCGGATAGCGAACTTCAGACCCTGCTCAAGAGCAATTGGGTGAATGAGCTCGCAGCCAACGGTGATGTGGTCGCCAGGCATAGCCATCTCTACCTTGCCACCGTTTGCATCGGTGAGCTCGTAGATGTCACCGGTTACGTCAGTTGTACGGAAGTAGAACTGTGGACGGTAACCAGAGAAGAATGGGGTGTGACGGCCGCCCTCTTCCTTAGTAAGAACGTAAACCTCACCGGTGAACTTCTTGTGTGGAGTAACGGTACCAGGCTTGCAGAGAACCTGACCGCGCTCGATGTCCTCGCGCTTAACGCCACGAAGAAGAATACCAACGTTGTCGCCAGCCTCGCAGAAGTCCATGGTCTTACGGAACATCTCAATGCCGGTAGCAACAGAGTTCTGAGTTGGCTTAATACCAACGATCTCGACTGGATCGTTGAGCTTGAGCTCACCACGCTCAACACGGCCGGTAGCAACGGTACCACGACCAGAAATGGTCATGACGTCCTCGATTGCCATCAGGAATGGCTTCTCGTTGTCACGAGCAGGTGTTGGGATGTAGGAGTCAACAGTGTGCATGAGCTCACGGATGGACTCAACCCACTTCTCCTCGCCGTTAAGAGCGCCGAGAGCGGAACCACGGATGATTGGAAGGTCATCGCCTGGGAAGTCGTACTCGGAGAGAAGGTCACGGGTCTCCATCTCGACGAGGTCGATGAGCTCGTCATCGTCGACCATGTCGCACTTGTTCAGGAAGACGACGATGTAAGGAACGCCGACCTGACGTGCAAGAAGGATGTGCTCACGAGTCTGAGCCATAGGACCGTCGGTTGCAGCAATAACGAGGATTGCGCCGTCCATCTGAGCTGCACCAGAAATCATGTTCTTGATGTAGTCTGCGTGGCCAGGGCAGTCGACGTGAGCGTAATGGCGCTCCCAAGTCTCGTACTCAACGTGAGCAACGGAAATGGTAATACCACGCTGACGCTCCTCTGGAGCCTTATCGATGTTCTCGAAGGCGGTATAGTCTGCCTTGCAGCCCTCGGTCTCAGAGAGAACCTTGGTGATTGCTGCGGTAAGGGTAGTCTTACCGTGGTCGACGTGACCAATGGTACCGATGTTTACGTGTGGCTTTGTGCGGTCAAACTTTTCCTTGGCCATTGCCAATCCTCCTTCTGGAACTAACCCTCGGGCTAGACCGTGGTGAAAAAACGTCTGTTTATACTCAACGGCGCAAATGTCTAGGACATGTACGCCGTAAAGAGTCTGGTACCGGCGACTGGATTCGAACCAGTGACGTCACGGGTATGAGCCGTGTGCTCTAACCAGCTGAGCTACGCCGGCATAAATGCCGCTTGAAAAATGGAGCCCGCGACCGGATTTGAACCGGTGACCTCTTCGTTACCAACGAAGTGCTCTACCTACTGAGCTACACGGGCGTGGTGGGGATACTTGGACTCGAACCAAGGAACCAATAAGGAGCGGATTTACAGTCCGCCGCAGTTGCCGCTGTGCCATATCCCCAAATGCCGTTTTCAAGCACTCTTGAAGTAATTAATACGCTGTACCTTGTGGTTTAACGTACGCAGAAAGTCTTGTTGAACTTCTGTATTACCTCGTAAGCGGGAAAATATTACGATTGAATAAAAATCTTGTCAACGTAATCCACCCAACCGGGCGTATCTTATCAAATTTTTTCCACAATTCCAAGCGATTTTCTCGACACGATTCCATGCGGTTTTCTAGCCACAGCTTCAAGCGAGTTTCTGGCCACAACTCCAAGCGGGTTTCTTGCCACAACTCCAAGCGGGTTTCTGGCCACAACTCCACCGATTTTCTCGTCACAACTCCTAGCGGGTTTCTGGCCAGACGCATACGGGCTTTTACGGTTGTCTATAGAAGCCATACGCGATACGTCGCGAATGCCCTAAAATTCGCACGAAAAAAGCCAGGCAATGCCTGGCTGAAAATTCAAGTGGTGCCGCCACCAGGCTTCGAACCCGGGACCTACTGATTACAAGTCAGTTGCTCTACCAGCTGAGCTATAGCGGCATCAAGTGCAGAGGATATTCTATAGACTTTTCTGTCAAGTCTGGCCGGCCTGAAAAGTACATCATGTCTGAGTAAAACAGCTCAGACTTGGCGAGAAAAACCGGCAAATCGCTCAGACTCGGTGAGCTTTTCCGGCAAATCATTCAGACATGGCGAGAAAATCAGGCTCCATGAAAGCGTCCATGACACCATACCCAGATCTAAAGCTACGTCACGAAAGACCCGCCTGAAAAGTGCAAAGAATCTGTATTTGAGCCACCGATACTTTGATGAAATCAGGCAAATCCACAGTTTCTTTAACGTTTTCAGGCAGAAGTTACAGATTCTTTGCAGAAATCAGGCGCGCTGATTGCGCCCAGGCGCGCCGAGTGCATTAGCGCGTCAGTCAAATTGACATGTTGAGTGCGTGAGACGCTGACCTGGTCACCTATCTACCTAGCAGCTTCCAGAGTTTCTCGCGCTGTTCTGGAGAAATGCGGTCTTCAAGTGTCATGCGCGTACTGACCTGATCGCGACGCATCTCTTCGACAACGTTATCTGCCTGGGAAATCTCGTGGACCAGTGATGCGCTAGCAATGCGCGTGACCTCGCCGGGGCCAAAGCCGGCCGTAGCGCGAATGTCCCTATCCGACGTGACCAGAAATACCTTGCGACCAACTTCTCGCGCGTCCGTGACCAGGCGCTCAATAACGCTGTCTGCGGACTCCCCTGTCTCGGAGAAGACCAGCTGCACGCCGGCGTGACTGCGTTCCGGACGGTCGTCGCTCACGTTTCCCTTGCCGTCAAACACAATAACGGCCTCGTAGGTGCCCTGCGCAAACGTGGCAACGTCAGAAATGAGTGCAAGTCGGGCGCGATAAAACGGATCGGTGTTGAGGTGATAGGCTCTCTCAGCAGCGGTTTCTTGTGCAGAAGAGCCACGCTCATCCAGCAATGCCTCATAGCGAGGAGTTGCCAACATGACGTTATAGCCATCGACTACAAGCAGCGATTTTTTCTGAGCCATACCTTACGCTTCCTGGGCTTCCTGGGCTTACGCTTCCTGAGTCCTGCGGAGCCACTCGTAGCACATGACCGTTGTTGCCTGAGCAACGTTCAGGGACTCTACCTGGCCAAACTGAGGAAGTTTGCACGTAAAATCGCACTTCTCGAGCATAAGGCGAGAAATTCCTGAACCTTCAGAGCCCATGACAAGTGCAAGGCGACCTCCCATAGGAGCCTCCCACACGGACTGAGTGGCGTGCTCGGTAGAGCCACATGTCCAAAAACCTGCGGCTTTAAGCTCTTCAAGAGCGCGTGGCAGATTTGAAACCTGAGCAATTGGCAGGTGAAGCACAGCTCCTGCGGAAGTCTTGTATGCTCCAACGCCAACTCGGGCGGCGCGAGCGTTTGCAATGACGACGCCGGCTGCGCCAACTACCTCGGCACTTCTTACGATTGCACCAAAGTTTCCCTCGTCAGTGACGTGATCCAAGACCACAACCAGAGCGTTTTCTGATCCAGCGCGCTGAATGATTTCAGAGAGGTCAGCGTAGGCAAACGGCTGCGTACGGACAATAACACCCTGGTGAGCGCCATGGCTTGAAAGCGAGTCAAGCACGGGCTTTGCAACACGCTCGACAGGAATACCCTCCTGCTCAAGCTGGCGTGCAAGCGCCTCAATCTCTTGGTCTTTCTGCCCACTTGCAGCTTGAACCAGCGCATTCTTCAAAGGAATACCAACGGTCAGCGCCTCTGCTACTGCGCGACGACCCTCGATAAGATCGGTTGCAGGCTTCTTGTTACCGGGACGTCCAGCGCCAGCGCCTCGCTGTCCACCAGCGCCTTTCTGTCCGCAGGTGCCCTGAGCTGCGCGTGCGCCCTGTGCAGAACGACCACCTTTTGAGCCCTGGCCATTCTTGGCACCGAAATAACCGCCCCAGTCGGCAGCCTTCTTGGAGCCGCGACCTGCGCCACTGCGACCTGCAGCGCCACCGCGACCTGCAGCTCCCCCACGACCCGCAGCGCCACCGCGACCAGCGCCGCCGCGTCCGGCAGCTCCCTCGGAGCGAGTGTTTTTAGAGGTAGAACGCTGATTTCTTGCCATAGTTAGTCTGCCTTACGCTTAAGTCGAGCGCCAGCGGCGGTATCTTCAATCAAAAGTCCAA
>JAHACE010000045.1 GCA_018376005.1 Atopobium sp.
ACTGTGGCGCAGTGTGTGAGGATGCAAACCTTCAATCCCCACTACCCTGCCGTAATTTGCCACCAGTTTATGTACCGACTGGCGAGAAATACGTCCACCCCGAGCGTTTACAAACACCTCAGACACCTGACCGTGCTTAAGCAAAAGCGAGCGAGCCTCATAAAGATATGTTTTAAGTGCACGATGCGCAGAGCCCAACACAGGGACTACGCGCTCTTTAGAACCCTTACCAAAAACACGCAAGAGCTCGTCTTCTAAAAGGACTCCTCGTACCTCAAGATCGCAAAGCTCAGACACACGAAGCCCACACCCATACAGCAACTCAAGTATTGCTCTATCGCGAATACCTAGGGGCGAATTAGGAAATGGCTGATCAAGCAACTCTTCTGCCTTCTCTTGAGAAATAACATCAGGAAGCCTTTGAATTCTTGCTGCGGTAGGTAAATCTTCAGCTGGAGATGACTCACAAATTTGCTCAACGAGTCACCTGGTTGGGCAAAGTAATCTTTTTGCCATTCAGCCAAAGCAAATAACCCTCTAAATCTCTGGTATAGGCATCAAGCGTATTTACAGAAAGACCTCGCTCAACAGCAACGTACGCTAAAAATTCTGTACGCGCCTGAGCGAGGTCCATAAGTATTCTTCCCTAGTAAAAATTCTGCCTAGAGAGCCTGGTTTACATCATGACGGTCAACACCCTCATGATGAGCGATTGCTGCACGTGCAAACTCACGGAACAAAGGTGCAGGATGAGTTGGACGGCTCTTGAACTCTGGGTGTGCCTGGCTTGCAACAAACCAAGGGTGAACAGACTCTGGAAGCTCAATCATCTCTACAAGGCGATCGTCTGGAGAAACACCAGAAACGACCAGACCAGCCTCAACAAGCTGATTACGGAATACGTTGCTTACCTCATAGCGGTGACGATGACGCTCGTAAACCAAGTTGTTGTCATATGCCTCATGTGCAAGAGTTCCCTCAACAACCTTGCAAGGATAAGAACCAAGGCGCATGGTGCCGCCCTTGTCAGTAATATCCTCCTGATCAGGCATAAGATCGATGACAGGATATGGAGTATCTGGACCAAACTCTGCTGAATTTGCACCCTCCATGCCGCAGACGTCACGAGCAAACTCAGTAACAGCCATCTGCATACCAAGGCAAACACCAAGGTAAGGAATCTTGAGCTCACGAGCACGACGAATAGCAACCATCTTGCCCTCTACGCCGCGAAGACCAAAGCCGCCAGGAACCAAAATGCCATCTGCACCAGCAAGCTCCTGCTCTACGTCTTCTTCTGTCAGCTCTTCACCATTTACCAGGCGGATATCAACGTGTCTGCCATAGAAAATACCAGAATGGTGAAGTGCCTCAATAACAGAAAGGTAGGCATCAGGCAGCTGCGTATACTTGCCGACAACATAAATTCTTGTTGTGTCTTCAAGTGCATTTGCCTTATGCATAGCGATAGTAAATGCTTCCCAGCTGCCAAGATCACTTGGACGGACTTCAAGACCAAGACGCTCAAGTACCTTCTTGTCAAATCCCTGTGCTGCCAGATGTGCTGGAACATCGTAAATTGAAGGCAAATCGTTGTTTTCAAAAACGCAATCTGCATCAACGTCGCAGAAATTAGCGATTTTCTCGCGAATAGAGTCATCCACGGAATGGCTAGAACGGCATACGATAAAGTCTGGCTGAATACCAAGGGAACGAAGCTCTTTTACGGAGTGCTGTGTAGGCTTAGTCTTGACCTCATGAGCAGCAGCAATATAAGGAACAAGGCTCACGTGAATAATAGCAACGTTGCTTGCGCCACGCTCTTTTCTAAACTGGCGAATTGCCTCAACAAAAGGCTGAGACTCAATATCACCAATAGTGCCACCAAGCTCTGTGATGACTACATCAGCATTAGTAACCTCTTCAATGCGAGCAAAACGAGCCTTAATTGCATCAGTTACATGAGGAATTACCTGAACTGTACCGCCAAGGAAGTCTCCAGCGCGCTCACGCTGAATCAAAGACTGATAAATGAGGCCAGTGGTGAAGTTAGACTCCCTGGTAAGATTCTCGTCAATAAAGCGCTCATAATGACCAAGGTCAAGGTCAGTCTCTTTACCGTCCTCAGTGACAAAAACCTCACCATGCTGGAAAGGACTCATAGTGCCTGGGTCAACATTGAGATATGGGTCAGCTTTTTGCATCATGACCTTATAGCCACGAGCCTTAAGAAGTCGGCCGAGAGATGCAGCAGTGATTCCTTTTCCAAGAGAAGAAACAACGCCACCTGTTACAAATATGTGCTTGGTCATGGATTACTCCCGTAGGTAAGATTAGCCAATTACATTTCTACGGGTCTTTATATTATTCCGCTTTAAGGCCCATAGTGCCGAGAAATTTAATCTCCAAACAAATACATTGTTATGTCCATGTAGTTCTGAAAAATCTAGCGGACTTCTGACAGCAGCTCATGCGCGTGAGCCAAAGAAGCCTCAGTTATAGAGCCTGAAAGCATGCGTGCAATCTCTTCTTCTCTCTGAGTGCCAGAAACCTCTGTAAGAGAAGTTATAGGAAGCGCGTTATGTTCTTCTGTCTTTGAGACTACATACTGTTTAGAGGCCATAACAGCAACCTGTGGCAGGTGAGTTACCACAATCACCTGATGGGTTTTAGCAAGCTGCGCTAAAACCTCTGCAAGAGCAACGGCAGTAGCTCCACCAACGCCAGCGTCAACCTCATCAAATACAAGCGTATCGCAAACGTCAGACTCTCCTAGAACTACTTTGCATGCAAGCATGACGCGAGAAACCTCACCACCAGAGGCAATCTTTCTAAGCGGACGAGCAGTCATCTGAGCTGAAGGCTTATACATAAGCTCGATCTTTGTAGAGCCAACTTTATTCCACTGCTCAAAAGGAAGATCTTCAAAGTTCAATTCAATCTGAGCTGAACCCATCTGCAGATGACTCATTTGCTTAGTAACAGCATCACAAAGTTTTGGAGCTGCAGCAACACGAACCTTTTTAAGTGCCTGAGCCTTTACGGTAAGAGTTTCTTTTGCCCTATCTACCTCTGCCTGTGCCTCACGGACAAGCTTTTCTGTGTCTCTTGTAACTTCAAGAAGATTTTGAGCTGCCTGGTATTTCTTAAATACGTCTTTCATGCCAGGGCCATACGTTCTCATAAGACCCTGAAGACGAGCCATACGACTTTGCATCTCTTCAAGAGCTTCTTCATCAAAATCAAGAGAACCAACATAGCTTCTGAGCTCTGAAGATACATCCTCAATCTCTATAAGTGCACTTGAAAGAGACTCTGCATAGTTACCTAGCGTAGCATCAAACGTTGCAGCACTTTGAAGCATCTGAACTGCATCAGAGAGAGAATCAATAACGCCCTCATCTCCTGAGAGTAACTCATGTGTTCCTCCTGCAGCTTGAAGGAGGGCCTCTGCGTGTTCAAACCGAGGAAGTTGCTCTTCTAGGTCTTCTAGCTCTCCTTCTTTAGGAGAAACCTCATCAATTCTTTGAACAAGAAATGCCGCTTCATCAATTTTTGCATTGCTAGACTGGCTTACTTCAATAACTCGTTGAAGTTCAGCGACTGCAGCATGGTAAGCATGAAGAGCGTCTACATACTCTGTCTGGCAAGATTGAATATCTGATCCAATCCATGCGTCCAGCATGCTGACATGATTCTTTACGTCAAGCAGCCTTTGATGTTCATGCTGACCACAAAGATCAATTGATGCTCCAATGCCTGCTGCCAGCTCTTTAACTGATGCCATGTGGCCATCAATCTCTACCCTGCCTCTACCATCAGCAGAGACTTTTCTAGAGACAACAGTGCCCTCTTCATCTTCTGGCGAGGTAAAAAAGCGTGCCTCAACCCTAAGAGCGTCTGTTCCTTCTCTTACTGCAGAAGTATCCGCACGCTCTCCTACTAAGAGCTTAATGGAAGATAAAAGAGCGGTTTTACCAGCACCTGTCTCTCCTGTTAAAACAGTTAGACCTGAGGCGGGTGCAAGAGAAGCGTCTTCAATAAGTGCGACATTTTGCACACGAAGTTCATCAAGCATATATGACCTGCTTACTGACCAGTTTTACCGTAAAATACGCGAGAAACTGAACGATAGAAACTATCAGCACTTCTATCAAGCAGAATGATATCTCCTGGTCCACGGCTAATACGAGCTTTGGTGGCCACGCCCTCTTCTGGATGCTTAATGTTTTGCCCATCAGAGAAGAAGTGACATGGTGCAGGTCTATCTTTTGACATGGTAATTTCAACCACGTCAGAAGGAGAAGTAAGGAATGCACGAGCCAAAATAGTATGAGCTGCAATTGGCACGCAAACCATTCCCGAGAACTCTGGTGTAACAATAGGACCACCAGCGGCTAGTGCATAGCCGGTAGATCCAGTTGCTGTACTAACAACAAAACCATCACCGCGAAGCTTGTCAATATGGTTGCCTGATACAGAAACTGTAAACTCAACCATATCGCCTGCTCCACCTCTGGAAACTGCAAAATCATTGAGCGAGAAGGTCTTCTCGACGTAAGTTTCTCCAGATGGAAGCTCATATTCTGTTTCTATTGCAAGTGTTGCTCTTCTAGATACGTGGAGCTCTCCAGCAAGAGCATCAGCTACCATCTCAATCATTTGATGAGGAGTTGCACTAGTTAAAAAGCCAAGGTGTCCATAAGAGATGCCCAAAATTGGAATTTCAGAATACTCAACAATTTTGGCGGCCCTCAGAAGCGTTCCATCTCCACCAAGAGAAATAACAAGCTGACAATCAGAACAGTCTATAACTTTATCTGGGAATAGCTTTTTATCGTGTGCCCACTGGACATCACAGCCCTGTTCAAAGAGCCATTCTTCAAGTTCACGTGCACCAGAAACAGCAACTTCTCTTGAATAATTTGGAACAAGAAGTACCTTCACGCAA
>JAHACE010000046.1 GCA_018376005.1 Atopobium sp.
TTTAGTCATGCAAATTTGGGTGCCTTCAATTTCGTATCCTTTCATTTTTATTGCTGGCTGCATGTGTGCTTTTTCAAAAAATTCTTTTAAGCGAGCAGGGGTTTACGGTCTTGTTGCTCTTGCAATATTCGCAGCTACTACCTTTGCAAATATTGATACTCCTATTAACTTTGGAATTTTCTTCTGCATGGCTTCATGCACCTTGGTAGAAGCTCTTATTTCACGTTTCGCTATTCCGCCCAAAGGGTATGCAGCGGCAATTCTTTTTCTTTTGTTATTTGTTATCTGCATTCCAATTTCTGCTGGTCACATTGGTATAGGTAACATAGTTTTCTCGTTACCTAAAGAGTTGTATCAAACACCGTATTTAGCCTGGGCGGGATTTCCTTCTCCATCTTTTTCATCTGGAGATTACTATCCATTGCTCCCCTATTTGTTCTTGTATGTAAGTGGAGCAGCATTTAACAGACAACTCAAGGCAGAAGGCTATCCTAACTGGATGAAAACATTTTCCCTTCCTCTTATAACAGAGATGGGAAAACATTCGCTTATCGTTTATATTTTGCACCAACCAATTTTGCTGCTCATTGCCTTATTCGTCAGTCAGAATATCGTCTTCTGACACCACGTACGGCTCTAAAAGTGCCTGCATATACGTGTCGGCTTTAACTGACAGTAAAAGACCTTCAGCAACGTATTGCTCGTGCAAAAGCTGGCATCTCTCATGAACAGACTTAACAAGAGCGCCTTTGTTGAACGGAATAAGTGCACTAACCACCTTGTCGCCGGCGCTAGCTATTTCTTGAATCTTGTGGAGAAGGCCGTTAATGCCCATACCTTCCTGAGCAGAAATAAATACTGCATCTGGATAGAGTGCTCTGAGCATTTGAAGCTCTTGGTCATCAAGTAGGTCTACCTTGTTTAATACAAGAATCTGATCGCTTTTATCAGCCTCGATGTCTTTCAAAATACTACGAACAACTGCTATTTCTTTAGAAAGATTCTTATCAGTTGCATCTGCAACTAGCAGAAGAAGATCTGCTTCTTGAGCCTCTACCAAGGTAGATTTAAAAGACTCAATCAGATTAGTTGGAAGCTTTTGAATAAATCCAACAGTATCGGTTAGAACAATCTTTCTGCCTTCATCAAGAGAAAGCGCTCTGGTGGTTGGATCAAGAGTTGCAAAGAGTTCGTCTTTTGCATATACATCTGCTCCAGTCAGTTGATTCAAAAGCGTTGATTTACCAGCATTGGTATATCCAACAAGAGAGACGCTAAACGTTCCAGAATTCCACCTGGACTTTGACTGAACTTCTCGCCTTTGGCTGAGCTGCTTAAGTTCATTTTTAAGAGTTGAAATGCGCTTTCTAATAAGACGACGGTCAACCTCAAGCTGGCTCTCGCCTTGGCCAAATCGGCTACCAATGCCGCCACGAGTTTGCTCACCTACCAGGTGACTCCACATACCACGAAGCCTTGGAAGTACGTACTGAAGCTGTGCAAGCTGCACCTGAAGTCGTCCTTCTTTAGTGCGCGCGTGAATACCAAAAATATCAAGAATCAGCGCTGTTCGGTCAATAACTTTGACAGGCTCGCCAAGTAATTTTTCTAAATTAGATTGCTGAGAAGGCGTGAGCTCATCATCAAAGATAACAACATCAGTATTAGTGTTTCTTACCAGGGAGACTAGCTCCTCAGTTTTACCCTTGCCAATGAAAGTCTTAGGGATAGGTGCATCAAGTTTTTGCGTAAGGCGCATAAAGACTTCAGCGCCGTCAGTTTGCGCCAGACGCTCAAGCTCGTCCATTGATTCTTCAAGCGACCAGTCGCTTTTACCGCAATCAACGCCTACAAGAATTGCTCGTTCAACTTTAGGAGCTGTAGAAAATGGAACAAAGCGACCCATAAACTCCCCATCTAAGACAAGGTAAATACGTTAGTTTTTGATGTGTCCTACTGGCATTGTACGTCAGCTTGCTGCACAAGAATCATCTCGAGCGCATCTTCAGGCGTGAGTTGATCCATATCAAGCCACCTGACTCGACCATCTCGTTTAAGCCAAGAAATCTGACGCTTAGCATACTGCCTGGTATGCTGCTTAATAAGCTCACCCGTTTGCTCAAGCGATTGCTCTCCAGCAAAGTACGCAAAGAACTCTTTGTAGCCAATTGCCTGCCCAGCCGTGCAATTTTCAGAGAGACCGGACTCAATAAGCGCTTGAACCTCTTCAACAAGCCCTTGCTCAAACATAAGTTCAACTCGAAGGTTTATTCGCTCATAAAGGCGCTGACGGTCCATCGTAAGACCCCATATCTGGGCGTCAAAGTACGGTGTGTGAGCCTTTAGACCCTCATGATGAGTAGCATACGACTTGCCCTCTTCCAAGAGCTCTAAAGCCCTTACAACGCGTCGTACATTATTTGGATGGATGAGCTCTGCACTTGCTGCATCTTTTGTGGCGAGAAATTCGTGCAGGCCCTCAGCACCAAGCTCTTCTGCAAGCTTTTCATAACGAGTACGTACAGGAGACTCGATTGAGCCTGAAGGAAAATCCATCTGGTCGATAATCGAATCAAGATAAAGACCCGTTCCGCCACAGAATACAGGTGTTTTACCAGCTTTAATAAGCTTATGAGCTTCTTCACGAGCTGCCACTTGAAACATCTGGACAGAATATTCTTCTGAAATGTTGGCACAATCTACCATGAGAAGAGGAACTTTTCGCTCCTCGACAGGAGTTTTAGCAGTGCCAATATCCATGCCACGATAAACCTGCATTGCATCAACAGAAATGACAGAGGTCTCAAGCTTCTTGGCTACCAGCTCAGACAAGGAGCTTTTGCCCGAAGCCGTGGGACCTACAATACAGATAACCGAGCCATGGGAGCTCATCGAGGATCAGACTCCATGGTTCCGCGCAGATACCAGGTACGAGCCTCATCAATATGAACATCAACAATTTTGCCGATAAGATCTTCTGGCGTGTAACCTTCTGGCAGATTGAAGTGAACTGTTTGGTTCTTCTCGCTATGTCCCACCATGACCGTATTGTCACGCTTGGAAGTTCCTTCAACAAGAACTGCCTGCGTAGTATTGAGATCTACCTGGTTAGCGTCGTGTGCCTGCTGAGCCACAAGCTCTGCAAGCCTATCAAAGCGCTCCTGGATGACCTCGTGAGGCGTGTTGTCTTCGTATTTTGCCGCAGGAGTGCCTGGACGCTTAGAGTAAATGAAGGTATACGCAGAAGAATAGCCAGCTTCTTTGACCAAAGAAAGCGTATCCTCAAAGTCTTCCTCTGTCTCTCCGGGGAAGCCAACAATAATGTCCGTTGAAAGCGCCAGTCCTGGAATAGCCGCACGCAGGCGAGAAACCACGTCCAAGTACTCTTCTCGTGTATAGCTGCGGTTCATCTTCTTGAGAACACGCGTAGAGCCACTTTGAACCGCAAGATGAAGATGAGGCATGACAGCTGGCGTTTCCTTCATAGCTGCAATAGTCTCATCGGTTAGATCCTTTGGATTTGAAGAAGTAAAACGGATTCGCTCAACGCCCGTCTGACCCACAGCACGCAAAAGCTCTGCAAAACGAGGCTTACCGTAGAGGTCGCGACCATATGAGTTAACGTTTTGGCCAAGAAGGGTAATCTCACGAACGCCATCTGCGACAAGACGCTCGCACTCACCAATAACAGCCTCAAAGGTGCGACTGCGCTCACGACCACGAACGTAAGGAACAATGCAATATGTGCAGAAATTATTGCAGCCGGTCATGATAGGCACCCAAGCGTGATACTGCTGAGCGCGGTTGCTTGGCAAATCTGTGGAGAAGCCCTTGCCCTCCTCAGAAGTGTCTACGGCTACACGGTCATTCTCGCCTCTAAAAGCGCTGGTGAGAAGTGCTGGCAAGCTTGCAAGTGCGCTGGTGCCAAACACAACGTCAACAGCTGGGACCTTTTCACGGAGCTTCTCGCCATCGCGCTGCGCAATACAGCCACCAATGGCAACAATGCGCTTGCCTGATGGAGGCGTTGGAGCGCTGACCATCGCAGAAGCCTGACCATAAAGACGCTGATCGGCGTTCTCACGGACGCTACAGGTCATAAAGATGACAATGTCAGCGTCATCGGTATCTGAAACCTCATTGCAGCCACAAGCCTCAAGCAGACCAGAGACACGCTCTGTATCGTGCAAGTTCATTTGGCAGCCAAAAGTTTTGATGTGATACATTTTTATTGCAGTTCTACTCTCCCCTGCAATTTCAATATCAGAAAACGTTGGAGCGCAGGTAATATCCAGACCACACGGAATCAAGAATCCGCGGGCAATGGCAACAGCCTTGATGCCCTGGTTGACAGCACCCGCACCAATGCACTGGAGCATAACAGGCTCGTTATCTTTAACCAGTCCTGCAATAGCTCCTGCTACAGAAGCTGGTGAAGACTTACTTGAAACTTTAAGCAAACCCATGAGTGCTCCAATTATTGTGCGATTGTTCTACTCTTGCGACTCAATATCAAAAGTCACAACAATTTTGTTTTTACTTACACGACCTCATCAGACTCAGCAGAATGGCTAACCTGCGCATACACACTACGCAAAGGTTTAATCTGCTCAGCAATAATTCTATGAGCGGTTCTATCTGACATTGAAAGACCCAAAGTCTTACAGACTTCAGATAGCTCTGTTGCGTCTGCCGCTGCTCTAAAGTGCTCGAGAACAGGAACGTTTTCAAAGCCTTCAACAAACAGCAGGTCAGCAATATCAAGCGTCTGCGCAATTCTGCGACGAGCGGTGGCTGCAATCTCTGCAGCAGAACCCAGCATTACCTCACACGAGCCTTTAACCTCAAGCGCAAAGTCACAGCAGGTACGAATAATGTTATGAGGACCTTTAACGGTTGTTTTGAGTCCGTCCTCATTCAAACCGCAGGTTGGCCAAGTAGACTGATCTACTCGCTCGGAAATTTTAGTAGTGTCTACCACAATCTGTATAACAGAACCAAGTCCCGGAGCAGAAGCCACAACCTGAGCTGATTCACAGTTTTCTTTGATGGAATAGAGAGCCATGCCTCGTCCATGAATTCCCCAACGGTCCATATGCATGCTCTCAAGCTTTGAAGTTACACGAGCTTCAAAGATTTTCTCCTGCATGTCTTTTGGAATGCCCTGACCATCATCAAGTATGGTGATAGTTCTAAGCGTACCCTCTTTAGACGTTGCTACATAGATATGGCGAGCACCTGCATCGCGAGAATTTCGTAAGAGCTCGATAATAATATCTTCTACTGAACGAATGTCATGCTTTGCCTGTCTACGCTCTGCTTCTGCCACGCGTAAACGAACGTACCCCGCGCCGAGGGATTCCTCGACACGGAGTGCGCGTTCACCTCCCATGGAGGCGACAAAACCTGTTAAGTCAGTAGAAGTGGCTGCCATAAATTACTTAGCAACATCCACAGCACGAGACTCGCGAATAACAACAACGCGAACCTGTCCTGGGTATTCCATCTCATCCTCAATCTGCTTAGCAATATCGTGAGCAAGAACAGTTGCTTCGGAATCGCTAATCATCTGAGGCTCAACCATCACGTGAAGCTCACGGCCAGCCTGCATTGCGTAAGTACGCTCAACACCCTCGTGTGCATTAGAGATAGCCTCAAGCTTCTCAAGACGTTTGATGTAGTTCTCAGCAGACTCACGACGAGCGCCAGGACGTGCAGCAGAAATAGCGTCTGCAGCCATAACAAGCATGTCAAGCACGGTGTTTGGCTCAATGTCTGCGTGGTGAGCTTCAATAGCATGAACAATCTCAGGACGCTCGCCATGACGACGAGCAAGATCTGCACCAATTACAGCGTGTGGACCCTCAACCTCGTGGTCAATTGCCTTACCAAGGTCATGAAGCAGACCGGCACGCTTAGCTGGAGCAGGCTCA
Source organism: Atopobium sp. (assembly GCA_018376005.1). Taxonomy (GTDB): domain Bacteria; phylum Actinomycetota; class Coriobacteriia; order Coriobacteriales; family Atopobiaceae; genus Lancefieldella. The sequence continues at coordinate 5,934 of JAHACE010000046.1, forward strand.
AGACCAAGCTCTTCAGCCATGATGCCGCAAAGTACTGCAACCTGAACAGAGTGAGCAAGAACATTCTGGCCGTAAGAAGTACGGTAGCGAAGCTTACCAAGAGTCTTTACGATCTCTGGATGAAGATCATGAATACCACAATCAAATGCAGCCTGTTCGCCAGCCTCAAGAACGCGCTCATTTACGAGGGCTTCTGCCTTCTTGTAGAGCTCCTCAATACGTGCTGGATGAATACGACCGTCTGCAATGAGGTTCTCAAGTGCAACGCGAGCAGTCTCACGACGAACAGGATCAAAACTTGAGAGAACTACAGTCTCTGGAGTGTCATCAATAACAAGAGAAACGCCAGACACCTGCTCAAATGTACGAATGTTACGACCCTCACGACCAATAATCCTACCCTTTAGGTCATCGGATGGGATATGAACGGAAGTAACGGTAATCTCAGAAGCCTGATCTGCAGCAACACGCTGAATAGCAGTAGAAATAATCTCACGTGCAGTTTTATCTGCCTGTGCACGAACGCGCTGCTCAGACTCACGAAGAATCATAGCCTCATCGCGAACACTTTCAGAACGGACTCGAGCCAGAAGCTCATCATGAGCCTCATCTTTTGTAAGAGCTGCAATGCGCTCAAGCTCTTGAGACTGCTGAGAAACAAGAGAATCCAAATCGTTCTTACGACGATCAAGCTGGCCCTGAAGGCTGGAGAGCTGATGCTCACGCTTCTCTAGTGCATCAGTACGGTGATCAAGGGACTCTTCACGCTGAAGAATACGATTCTCCATGCTACGGAGCTCACTCTTACGCTTTTTCTCATCTGCCTCTGCTGCCTGCTTAAGCTGAAGAACTTCTTCTTTAGCCTCAAGAACAGCTTCTTTTTTAACTGTTTCTGCCTGGCGAGCTGCTTCAGAAGCAATACGATCTGCACTAGTCTGAGCATCTTTTAACTGCTGTTCTGCAGTTTTAATCTTTGAATTACTAATGTTAGAGAGTACGCCGTATGCAAGGCCTACTCCCACAAGAAGGCAAACAATGCCTACTGCTGCTAATTCCATACCTACTCCTCAAATGGCGATTACAAAAGTGTTCAGGAGACTTTAGACACAACAGTATCTAAAGAACCCGCCATGAGCAGGGTTCATTGGCTGGTCATGCCACATTCAGAGATAGATCAAATGTATGAGATACCTACTGTATACGTGACGCTGGTTGCCCAGCGGAAATGAGCCTATTCACGGCATATTTATCGTATAGAGCATTGTAACTTTTGTCAATAAATAGCAGGTAGGAAAAGTAAAGTACATCAATACAACAGACTTATAAGCTAAGCAAATATATTCATTCAGATGTGGCGTTTTCATCCAAAATCTTTTTAGCAACAGATGATGCTATAGAAAATGAATATCCCTTTGTGGCGAGAAACCTGACAAGCTTCTCATAATCATTTTTTCCCGACAGGTGTTTTCTCTGGGCCAAAGAATACGCAACTTCAAATTCATCCACATCAGAAAAGTAAGCGTCAGGCCATCCAGGGAGCGTCTCAACTTCAATCCCTTTTTTAGAAATTTCAGTTTTAATTTTAAGAGGACCCCAGCCTTGTGAAATTTTAGAACGTATATAGACGTCTGCAAAACGACTGTCATTAATCAAACCAACTTCAACAGCCCTCTGCACTGCAGGGTCTCTTACATTCTTCTGATAGCCATCAAGCATGAGCTTTTTTTGAAGCTCAGCTGTAGAGTAGTCCCTTTTTACAATCAAAGCCTCAATACGAGCTTTAATGCACTGCGTTGAAATCTCTTTTAGCTCATACAGAAACTCATTGCGAGAAGAAGGTGTAAAAACACCATCTTTCTCTTTGTTCTGAAGAGAACGAGCTACTGTTGGAGGGACAAAGAATTCCTCCGTCCCTCCAACTTCAGTTTCTAAAAGTATCTTTGCTTTAGGCTTTGCCTGACCTAGAACTGCCTGTTTCTTTTTTGGAAGTTCAATCGACCAAGAAATTTCTGACATTATTCAGCAGAATCTTCCGTTGCAACCGGAGTGCCAACTTCAGAATCTTCATCAAATACAAGGCCACAAGCAACTCGTACTTTGTGATCAATCTCTTCCATGAGATCTGGATTGGCAGTAAGGAAAGATTTAGCTGCTTCTCTACCCTGGCCAAGACGCTCACCCTCATAGGTGAACCAAGCTCCAGACTTGTTGACAATCTCAAAATCAACAGCCATATCAAGAATGGAACCCTCTTTGGAGATGCCTTGACCGTACATAATGTCAAACTCAGCAACCTTAAAAGGCGGAGCAACCTTGTTCTTTACAACCTTAACGCGAACACGGTTACCAACGTTTTCTCCGTTAACCTTAATGCTGTCAACGCGGCGAATATCCATACGGACAGTAGAGAAAAACTTAAGAGCCCTACCACCAGAAGTGGTCTCTGGGCTTCCAAACATAACGCCAATCTTCTCTCTAAGTTGGTTAATGAAAATACAAAGCGTATTAGACTTTGAAAGAGAGCCAGCTAACTTACGGAGAGCTTGACTCATGAGACGAGCCTGAAGACCAACGCTAGAATCGCCGATCTCTCCCTCAATCTCTGCACGAGGAACAAGAGCAGCAACAGAGTCAACAACTACAACATCAATGGCGCCTGAGCGAACAAGCATGTCACAAATTTCTAGAGCCTGCTCACCAGTATCTGGCTGAGAGATTAAAACATCGTCAATATCAACGCCAATACGAGCCGCATAGCCTGGGTCTAGTGCGTGCTCTGCGTCAATAAAGGCAACAACACCACCTAGCGCCTGAGCTTCTGCAAGAATTTCTAGTGAAAGTGTTGTCTTACCAGAGGACTCTGGGCCATAAATCTCTACGATACGACCGCGAGGAACGCCGCCAATACCCAATGCTGCATCAAGAGCAAGTGAGCCAGTTGGAATAGCCTGAATATCAAAGGCAGGACCACCCTC
>JAHACE010000047.1 GCA_018376005.1 Atopobium sp.
CCACCTTCTTGACGATGTCCTTGATGTCTTGTTCGTCAAGTAGAATCTCTTCAATATCAGGGTGAAGCTCCGCCATTACTGGCTCCTCTCAAATGGCTTGTGACCAGAATAGATATTCAATTCTAACAGCTGTTTTGTATCTTGCGTACATTTTACTCGTTCATCGGGACGAATTCCCGCAACCCACACCACATGTCCACGAATATTTGTGCGCACAATAGGCATCATACTCCTGGATTCAACGGGCACGCCCGCCTCACCCAGCAGGTCAGAGATCTTTTTTGACTGCCCATGCATGCCCAGGGGCTGCATGGTGTCCCCTGCCTCGGGCCCCGAAACCCACAGGCTGCCGCCGTGGACTGGATCTATCCCGCAGGCTTTTGCGTCGAGAAGAACCGACTCACCCAACCACTCCTGGCTATGCGCGGTTGCATAGGACACGACGTCAAAGCCGTGCTCCACAGGGAGAATGCGTGCCGAAAGCACTCGGCCGTCTGCCAGCTCCAGCGTTCCTGGAACCGCAAGGTGCTCGCCAAACGTTGCCGCAGCAGGCGTTGTACCTGCTGGTTCGTTGCCGCTCGCGGTCGCACCCGCGGCGCCCGCGGCGCCCGCAGCGATCGCGGCACCCGCGCTGCCCGCGACGGCAGCGCTCCTCGCGGCGCCCGTGAACGAGAACGTCACGGTGCCCAGACGAACTGCCTGAACTCAAGCCAAGCCTCGGGAATCAACTGCCTGGCCACAATCCTTACCACGCGACGAGCAATCACCACGTCGGTGGAACTCAGCTTCAGCGCATCAAGTACCAGCGAAGACTCGCTCTTCCGCAGCGTAATTTGCCTCAGTTTGCGAGCGGCCTTCGCCTCAAGATAATCGTCTTCGTCAGTCATCAAATCTGCAATTTTGCACACCGTTTGCACCAACATCGGGTTTCTCGCCTTAAGAAGCGGAAGCACGTTGTGGCGCATATACGCACGTAGATAGTGGGTGTCGGTGTTGGTAGCATCCTCGTGCCAGTCCAGGACGCGAGCCTTCAGCCAGTCTTTGAGCTGGTCATGCGTGTAGTCGAGCAGCGGACGATAAATCAGCCCGCGATGCCTAGGAATCGACGCCAGGCCGCTCATGCCGGACCCGTGCATCACGTTCATCATGAACGTCTCCGCGCGGTCGTCCGCCGTGTGCGCCGTCAAAATCTTTGCCTTCTGGCGAGAAACCCCCTGCTCAGCACAAAGTTTTTGAGCGAGTTCTCGCGCAGCGTCATACCGCACCCGACGACCAATTTCTTCCACGTTGCCGTCACGCTCCTGCGCAAGCTTTGCTACGTCCACGCGCAATACGGTACAGGGAATGCCCAGCGAGTCGCAAATCTCTTGAACAAAGTGCTGGTCAGCGTCCGCGTCGGCCCCACGAAGCAGATGGTTTACGTGCAGCACATGCAGGCGCTCTTGTGCAACGCGCGTAAGACCTGCACCATCGCCAAGGTCAATCGGTTCCGTTGCCGTCATGTGAAGCAGCGCCATCGAGTCGGCCCCGCCCGAGACCATAAGGATAACGGGTGCAGCTGCCTGACCACGTCGCGAGCCATCTGCCTGACCTTTTGCGGCGAGAGCGTTCTTTTTATTGAAGTATGCGTGTACAGATGGCACTTAGCACCAATTTCTGTCCGGTGTGTTTGTTACAGTTATACCCGAAAGTTACTCAGTAGAAAGAAATTCATGAATCCCACGTTTCGCCTACATATTCTTGCCAGCGGATCAAAAGGTAATTGCAGCCTGCTAGAAACGCCTGATGGTCTCATTATGATTGATTGCGGAATCTCTAGAAAAGAAATTCTGCGTCGATCTAAAGAGCTGAACGTTGACCTCTCTGAGCTTGTGGCCATCTTTATTACGCATGAGCACACCGACCACGTTGCGGGTCTTTCGGTAGTCAGTAAAACTTTTGATGTTCCCGTGTTTGCTACAACAGGAACTGCTGCCGTACTTTCAAGAAAGCCCTGTTCCAACGTCACCTTTACCCTTGTTGACCAGGCAGGTTCTGTCCATATTGACGCCGCTCCAGACATTGAGGTAAGCATCTTCCCCACCTCGCACGATGTTTGCGAGCCTATGGGCATGCGCTTTGATTATCTTGCTGGTCCTGATAGGCGCATCGTGGACTCCGTGGGCTACTGCACCGACACGGGTATTCTGACGCCCAAGGCTCTCGAGTGCCTCTCTGACGTGCGCATTCTTGCTATCGAATCCAATCATGACGAGCACATGCTGCTCACGGGACCCTATCCATACGTGCTCAAGAAACGCGTCCACGGAGACTCCGGTCACCTGTCAAATGAGTACACCGCGCAGGCGTTATCGCAGCTCGTAGGCCCAAATACGCGTTGCGTAGTTGGCATGCACCTCTCTCACGAGAATAACCGTCCAAGTGTCGCCGTGAGAACACTTGCAGAAGCAGTTGGCGCGCAGCCTCTCAACGACGCGTTCACCGAGGCGCAGACTCCCGACGGCTCCCTTGCCGTCTGCGTGGCAAGCCAAGATTGGCCGATGTCGCTGTAAGCTGCGCGCCTCTCGACGGTGTCGCTGTAAGCTGCACGTGTGCGCGCTGACACGCCGCGCGTCCCGGGCTCCGCACCCCAACAGCACGTCTCCAACCTCGAGACAACAAAAAAGCGAGAAAACCTTGGAGCTCCAAGATCTTCTCGCTATGCGAGGTGCCTGTAATCGGGCGTTGAACAGGCACGTCTAGCCGTACGCCCGGCTGCAGCTATACGTGCCTGGCAGGTCAACTACCAGGCACCTTACTGCCTGAGTAGCAGCTTAACTGACCGTCAAAGCCGCTGCTCAGAACACTAGTGTTAGTCGATTGCAATCTTTGTGACGCTAGCCTGTTGATCCTGCTTTGGAACAGTAATGGTCAGAATGCCGCCATCAAGCTTTGCAGTCAGACCCTCACGAGCTGCGTCCTTCAGATACACGCCACGAGTTGCCTGCCACTCAGAAGACTCTTTGTGCAGGTAGTTTTTGGCTTTCTCCTCCTCGGACTCCTTGCGAGTAGCGGTGATTGAAAGCCTGCCCTCATTGAGCTCGACGTCAATGTTCTCCTTAGAAACGCCAGGGAGCTCAGCCGTTACCACGTAAGACTGGCCCGCATCCTCAACGTTCATAACAAATGCATCGGACGAGACGGAAGACAGAGCGGAATAAGGCGCGTCAAAGAAAGAATCAAATGAACCAAATGGCCACGTGCTCAGATTCCTTGCAATACGATCATAGGGAACTACATTCTTCATAGTAACCACTCCTTTACTGGTAGATGCCGTTATTGGCACTTCGTTGTTCATCATCTGTTGTACCCTGCTTTCGCGAATTTATACAACTTTTTATAAAATTTCTAAGTCTTATTGACTAAGATTATCCTGCGGTTATGTACCGCGTAGATGCGCACAAGCCGGCGCCGATTCACACGTCCGTCTCACACGTCTGTCTAACGCAGTCGCGTAAATATCCGAGCAAAACTGTGCAGGATTGCGCGCGCTGCGGTATCATGTTTTATATCAATGTTTTGCGAGACTACGACAAAAGGACCATCGTGGACACCTCGAACAACCTTGAAAACAACGTTTCACCTGCGGATCAGGACCCTCGTTCTGACACTCAGCAGGAGTTTGAATACGCTGAATCTTTTGAGCAGGAAGCCCTGCCAGCTGATGGAACCGAGCTTCATGCAATTAGTGCACAGCACTTCTCGTCATCTGAGATTTCTGAGCATGCAGGCGAGGACGCTGCAAAGCAGCCGTACGTTCGCCAGCACCGTCATCACAAAACAGTGGAGCCTATCAGCGACTTTACGATGCCGGGCGAGAAACTCGAGATTCCAGAGAACCAAGCCGCTGGCTTTGAATCCAGTAAGGGCGCTTACGCGAAAAAGGGTTGGCGCAAGCCAAAGAACGAGATTGCTCACCTTCGCAAAGACGTTCACTACGGCCAATACCTGCAGGTTCCTAAGGGCCAGCGCGACATTTTTGTCAGAAAAGAGCGCCGATCAAATGCGGGTTCGCTGATTGCCGCCATCATCGTTTTGGCCATCATTGCCGCAGTTTTCTACTTCCTCTGGACCTGGATGTCCGCCAACTGGGGCGTTGCGATTCGCTAAACGCGCTGTTCGCCAGCGGTAGCTGCAAAGTCGCGATGTCGTGCGGTGTGTCGGCAGCTGAGCCATCCAGTGCGCGCCTGATTTCTGCAAAGAATCTGTACCTTTTGCCTAAAAATGTAAAAGAATCGGTGGATTTGCCTGATTTCATCAAAGAATCTGTGTCCCAAACACAGATTCTTTGCACTTTTTAGGCAGACTTCAAAGCGTGTCTAAGGTTGCCCTTCCATGGGCGCTCACATGGAGCCTGATTTTCTCGCCATGTCTGAATGATTTGCCGGAAAAGTGCACCAAATCTGAGCTATTTGCCGGTTTTTTTCGCCATGTCTGAGTAAATTTACTCAGACATGGCGCACTTTTCAGGCTCGCAATCATGGACTAGCCACCTGACTACACGCAAAAAGCCGCTGATACGTCATGTACCAGCGGCTTTCGTTTGTAGAGTTTTGCGTGTGCCGAGAAACATCTGGCGAGAAACCCGGTGGTCTAGCTCCAGGGATCGCGCTCAAAGAGCGGCTCGCTTACGGGACGACGATCGGAATACGGGTCGTAGCCGTCATCGTCCTCGTTTTCCGCGCGAGCGAACTCCGGGTCAACAACCTGCGCTTTCTTGGAATCATCGCCTTTGCGCGTTGCGCCCTGCGCTGCAACCTGCGGGGTTACCGTCGTTGCAGGCGCTGCGACCTGCGAGACAGCCGTCGCGGCAGCCTGTGCTTCGGGCTTCTCGGCCCTCTTGGACTCGTCACACATGCGCGGCCTCACTTACTTCTTGCGAGCAACCAAGTTGCCGTTCTCGTCAGTATCAACCAGAACAGTATCACCCTCATGCAGCTCACCTGCAATAATCAAGTTTGCGGCCGTCAAGAGCCAGCGACTGCTTTGCAGCCTCAGAAAGCTCCAGCGTCATGCGCTCGTTAGCAAGCCTGCTACGAACATCCTTGAGCTGAATGTCCACAATGCGCTCGATGTCCTCAAGACCCAGAGGCTGGAAGATTACCACGTCATCGATACGGTTCAAGAACTCAGGACGGAAGGAGCTACGCAGCGCCTCCATAACCTGCTTTCTGGAATCCTCGTTGAAGCCCTCTGCGCCGGCGCCAGCAATGAACTGAGAGCCAACATTACTGGTCATGATAATGATGGTGTTCTTGAAGCTCACTACCCTACCTTGACCGTCCGTCAGACGACCGTCGTCCAGAACCTGTAGCAAGATGTTGAAGACGTCAGGATGAGCCTTCTCCATCTCGTCCAGCAAGATGACAGAGTATGGATGCCTGCGAACTGCCTCGGTGAGCTGGCCACCCTCGTCATAGCCCACGTATCCTGGAGGTGCTCCAATAAGACGCTGGACCGAGAACTTCTCCATGTACTCAGACATATCAATGCGGACCAGCGAGCGCTCGTCGTCAAACAGCAGTTCTGCCAGCGCCTTTGCCAGCTCGGTCTTACCTACGCCGGTTGGGCCCAGGAAGAAGAAGCTGCCCAGAGGCTTGTTTGGATCTGCCAGGCCTGCGCGAGAACGACGGACTGCTGCAGCAACTGCGGAAACAGCGTCGTCCTGACCAATAACGCGCAGGTGAAGTTGGTCCTCAAGGTTCTTGAGCTTGTCCATCTCGCCCTGCATCATCTTGGACACAGGCACGCCGGTCCACGAAGAAACTACCTCGGCAATCTCGTCCGTGGTGACCTCTTCCTTGAGGATTCCGCCGTCTTCCTGCTTGGCGAGAAGGGCT
>JAHACE010000048.1 GCA_018376005.1 Atopobium sp.
CAGGTTAAACTAAAAGGACTGACCCCGGAGGAGTTCCGGAATCAGTCCTTCGTGGCCTAGCTCTTTATTAAACTTGTCCAAGTTTTGGGACGCAGTTCATATGCGGGTGGTTATGATTTTTTTTAGAAATGTATTTCAAGGAGCGTTGGGCGGACATTTCTTTATCTAATATTTGTAATACTCCTATTTATATATTCATATATGCGAAGAATATATGCATATATAGTTTAGCTGGTAGAACACTTATTCAGCTGATTAATCAAACAATTTGAATAAAATTTAAAAAAATAATACATCAAAAATATTAAAAATCTCGGATTACCAGTTGTCTCTGTACGACTTTGTGTTATAACCGCTACTCACGTGACACCTAGTCTGGGATGTAGTTTTTAAAGGATAAATAATTTACATAACAGGCTAAAAATTTTGTGTTGGCGTAGTACGGCTGTTAATACAGGCGAAGTACAGCCACAGTGGAGATGTCTGGAATGGAGCGGTAATGAAGTACCTTTTGCTCGTAAGTCATGGAACGTTTGCACCAGGTCTGCATAGCGTAATGGACATGCTGATGGGACCCAGAGAAAACATCTTGAGCGATCTTCTCGCCAAAAAAGGCCTGCTTTCCCATACCGTGGCTTTTAGTGGTGCCAATCTTCCCATGGTAATTGGTGCTTTGATGGCTATCGATGATGGCCTAAGTGGTGAGGCTCTTGTGTCATCAATCCTGAACGAAGGAAAAAATGGCGTTAATCAGATCGTCTTAGCTCTTGAAGACGATGACGAGGAAGACCTTTAGTAATTACTGCAAGTACGCGTAGCTGCTTGCGTAAGAAATATGTTAGGAGAAAACATGATTTCATTTGTTCGTGTTGATGACCGCATGATTCATGGTCAGACAGTCACTCGTTGGGCCCTTGAGGTTCCTTGTGACGGAATCATTGCAGTTAATGATGCGGCTGCATCAAATCCTGTCCTTAAGTCTGCTTACAAGTCAGCAGCACCTGACAAGAAAGTATTTGTTTGGACATTTGATCACTTCAAAGAGAGCGCTCAGAAGGTTCTAGACAGCGATTCTCGTTATTTTCTTATTACTAAAAACCCAGTTGACATGAAGAAAATTCTTGTTGACTTTGGTTTTAAGCCAGGAATTAACACGGTCATTATCGGTCCTGGTAATGACCGTCCTGGTGCGGTAAAGCTGGGCAACAACCAGTCCTTTACTCAAGAAGAGGGACAGGCATTTGAGGATATAACCAAAGCTGGTTATACCGTTCAATTTGCTCTTCTTAAAGAAAAGGCAATTGGTGAGTGGCCTAAATTCCGCGAGAAGTTTGACGTAAAGTAGTATTCGGAAGGCGATTTTTATGGCAATTAATGCGTTTCAAGCTGCCCTTTTGGGTTTGTTTGCATGCCTTGCGTCACTACCTGGCATGGCTGGTACTACCGTAGGTAACTATACCCTCGGTCGTCCACTTGTTGCAGGTCTTGTCGTTGGTGTCATTCTTGGCGACGTCCAGACTGGCATTATTGTTGGTGCAGCAATCCAGTTGGTCTACATTGCACTCGTAACACCTGGTGGAACTGTTTCCGCTGACGTTCGTGCAGTTTCCTACATTGGTATTCCTCTAGCAATTCTTGCAATCAAGGCTTATGGTCTTGATCCAAGCTCTGTTGAGGCTGCATCTCAGGCAGCTGCTATTGGCGCAGCTGTTGGTACTCTTGGTACCGTCTTGTTCTACGGCACCGCTACCATGAACCTTGTATGGCAGGGTATTGGCTGGCGTGCAATGGAGAGCAAAGAGTGGGGTCGTATTAAGAAGACCATTCCAATGGTTGACTTTGTATTCCCTTGGGTTTCTCACATTCTTTTCTCGTTCATTCCAACATTCTTCATTTGCATGGCTGGCGAGAGCATGGTTGGCATCATGAAGGAATACCTTCCTATGAACGGTATCCCAATGATGACTCTCTTCACCGTTGGTACCCTTCTTCCTACCGTTGGTGTTGCAATTTTGTGCAAGCAGGTTATTACTAAGCCTCTTGATTGGGTAACTTTTGCCTTTGGCTTTATCCTTGCTGGCGCACTTGGCCTGAACCTCATTGTCTCTGCAGTCGTAGCAGTCTTCTTTGCTGTTCTTAACTATCAGCTTCAGCAGGCAAAGAATGTTCGTTTGGCTGCTGCAACATCAGGCAATGTAAGCGCAGACGATGAAGAAGAGGAGGATATTTAATCATGGCTGAAAAGAAAACCATTTCTCAGAAAGCACGTAATAAGTCTTTCTTGAGCTGGATTTACGGCAATCTTACCTGCTTCTCTCAGGAGCACATGCAGACATTTGGTTACCTTGCATCCATGCTTCCAATCGTTGACGAGCTTTACGATACTGATGACCAAAAGGTTGAGGCACTTTCTACCTATACAACCTTCTTTAACACCGAGCCACAGATTGGTTCTATGGTTGTTGGCTTGACCGCTTCTCTTGAAGAGGCTCGTGCAAACGGTGAGGCAATCGACGACGAGACCATCAATGGCCTTCGCGCTGGTCTTATGGGCCCTCTTGCTGGTCTTGGTGACTCCATTATCGTTGGTACTTTTATTCCAATTCTTCTTGGAATTGCACTTGGCCTTTCTAAGGGCGGCTCCGTTCTTGGCCCACTGTTCTATGTGGTGGTCTGGAACCTCATTATGTACTTCGGCATGAAGTTTGCTTACGACCAGGGCTATAGCCTGGGCTCTTCTGCTGTTGAGGCACTTGTTGGTCCTGAGTCCGAGGCTCTCCGTAGCTCCATTGTTATGATTGGTACTATGGTCATTGGCTCTGTTGCTGCTACATGGATTAACGTCACAACTTCTCTGAATATTGCTGGTGTTGACATTCAGACAACACTTAATGGCATCTTCCCTAAGGTATTGAACCTTCTGTTTGTATACCTTTGCTGGTGGTTGATGACTAAGAAGAAGCTCAGCCCAACGGTTGTTATGCTTATTCTTGTTGTTGTAGCACTTGTTGGCGTTGTTATTGGCGTCTTCAACCCAGGTCTGTCTTACTAATTTTTTGCGCAAAATCCTGTCTGGCGCAGAAAAGACAAACGTAATAAAGTGGCATCGTCATACGGCGATGCCACTTTTGATTGAGAGTTTTTATGAGCAAGAAAAACTATGTAGGAGCAGCTTCTCATTCACACGAGGATAACCCTTTGGTTGTCGAGGCTCGTATGCAGACAAAAGCTCTTGGAACACTAAGCGTTTATAGAAGAGCCGCTTATTCTGGCATCGCAATTGGAGCATGGCTTATATATCTCAGCGTGTACGGGAGTCTCTCTACAAGTTCTATGGCAACGGCTGTGCTCGTGGGCGGCATAGTTCTTCTCGTCATATCTGTTCCTATAGCTGGAATTTTGTATGTAGGTATCTCAAGAGGAAAAAAGAACGTCGAGAAGATCATCAAAGCAATTGAAAAAAATTCGTCAAAAAACGCATAAGCGATATTTGACTTGTGCAAAGATTACTCTAATAGGGTAGAGTATCTACAGCGCATTGAGCGGGTGCGGATGACGTGACACCTCGAACCTGGTCAGGGTCGGGAGACAGCAGCCATAAGGGGTCACTTGCGGGCATCCGTTCCCACTCAATGCGCTTTTATTAGGCGTTGACTATGCTTGCCGCGACATTTGTCACGACGATTGGACTTCGATGGGTTTTGTAAACTACATCATTGAGCTGCTTAGAGATCCTCGCGCATTTATTGCTTCAATGATTGCCACTGGCCCTCTTGCTGCGTACGGTTTTGTTTTTCTGATTGTTTTTATTGAGACCGGCGTAGTTTTTTTCCCATTTTTACCAGGTGATTCTCTGCTTTTTGCAGCGGGATTTTTTGCCCACAACGGTGGTTTTAATATTGCTTTACTACTTGTTATTACGTGGGCTGCTGCAATTCTTGGCGATCAGATGAACTTCATGATTGGCCATTTCTTTGGTCAAAAAATTATTGCTTCTGGAAAGGTCAAGGCACTTACTCCAGAGCATCTTGAGAAGACTCAGAAGTTTCTGAATAAACACGGTCATCTTGCAATTTTCTTAGGGCGCTTCTTCCCCTTTATCCGCACGTTTGTGCCTTTTATTGCGGGTATGGGCGGTATGCACTGGCGCAACTTTGGCATCTATAACATTCTGGGCGGTCTTACCTGGTCCACGATGTTTGTACTTCTCGGCTATTTCTTTGGCGGCATTCCTGTAGTTCAGGAGCACTTTGAGCTGCTGATTGTGGGTATTGTTGCCGTTTCCATTATTCCAACAGTTGTTGGCCTTATCCGTGGCCGTATGAGCAAGGGCGAGAAGAACAACGAAGAAGCCACAGATACAAACGAAGACGAGGCTTAGTAACAAGCTTTCGCACTTTTCGTAATTTGATGATAGAAATCCCGTCAGGAACGACTCGGCCTGACGGGATTATTTTTACTCTTTAGAGAGCTGATAGGTATCAGTAAAGGTAACTGTCTGACCATTTTCTGTGTAAGTGGAAATAAGCTGAGCCACAACGCTTCTGTTGGCAATATCAAAAGTGACCTTCAATTGTGGCTTTTGAGGTGTGGCGAGAGCCGCATTAGAAGCAGAATGAGCATCCAGGTTTGCATTGGTTACATCGACCGTTCCAGAAACCTGAATTTGTTCTCCGATAGTTCCTGAAGTTGTAAGAGAGACAGAAGCGTTTTTGAACTCAGTATCACCGGGATACCAACGATACGAGGTGTTGAGTGCTCCATGGTTGTGCACAACACCCCCTGCGGTTGCCGTAAGCACGAGCTGA
>JAHACE010000049.1 GCA_018376005.1 Atopobium sp.
CGGGTGATTATGATTCTGCAGCGTGTTAGCGTCGGCTTTTAGGCCTGGCGCACAAAATAGCGCAGCTTTGGTAGGTTCTGCCGAAGAATCGACATGTTCTTAATCAAGATAGCCAGGCAGCTAGGCGGTCGCACCGCTTGATATACATTTCTATGCATAAACTTAACCTAATATGCTAGAAAATGAATAGCGTCATATAAAAGATTTAACTATAGGTAAATTCCGCACCTAAGGAACACACTTAAGTCAGATAATCTGCTCAGATGCGGGCATATTACACACCTAATGACGATAATCTGCATGATTGTGGTAATTTCAGCGTCATGTATACGTCTTCTTAACAGATTATCTGACTTAGGTGTGTTTTGAACTGCCTCTATTTCTCGTGTCAAAGAAATGGGAGGCAGTTCAACATGAGAGGTTTCAGGAATCGAAACTATTAGCTGTTACTGTCTTGCTTTCACCTCAGCAACAAGCTGGTCAGCAGGCACCTGTACCTGCTCGTGAGACTCCATATCACGAAGAGTGACCGTACCAGCTTCAACCTCATCTGGACCAATGACCACACAAAGCGTTGCACCCATCTTATCTGCCTGCTTAAACTGAGCCTTTAGCGAACGACCAGTGCGATCAGCCTCACATCTAATGCCAGCCTCACGCAGCGCCAACACAGCATCAAATACAACAGGAGCCTGTTCAGCACCTGCGCAAGCTACATAGACACAGCTTGGAGCTGCAGGCTCAGCTGCAACACCAAGAGCCTCCAGAGCCAGCATAATGCGCTCAAAACCAACAGCAAATCCAACACCTGGAGTTGGCTTTCCACCTTCAAGCTCAACAAGACCGTCATAACGACCGCCACCACCAATGGCGCCAACGCCAGCGTTTGGAATCTCTACCTCAAAGACGGTACGCGTATAGTAATCCAGACCACGAACAAGTGTTGGATCCTCAACGTATGAAATACCCGCTGCATCCAGATATGCCTTGACCTGCTCATAGTGAGCACGGCAATCATCACACAGGTTGTCAGAAATCAGCGGAGCGTCCTTCATGACTGCGTGACAGCTCTCGTTTTTGCAGTCAAACGCACGAAGTGGATTGATCTCTGCACGCTCAAGACAGTCCTCACACATCTCATCCTTGTGATCAAGAATAAACTGCTTGACCTTCTCGCGATATGCTGGACGGCACTCCGCGTCACCCATGGAGTTAATCATGAGCTTCATATCAGCTGGCGAGAAACCCATCTGCTCAAACATTGACTCAGCGTACCAAAGTTTTGCAGGAGTTCCTCCCTGTGGCACAAAGTTGTGCTCAACGGCAGCACGGACCACACCAGCAGTTCCCTCAGGACGCATAGCCATACGCTGACGAGGCTTAAGACCGGACTCATTGCCGGCAGCCAGCAAATCATCAAGTAGAGCGCCTGAAAAAACACGGAACATCTCTTTGCGTACTACATCGGTTGACTCACCAATACCGTGAACAAAGGTGTCTACCTGCTCAAGTGCAGGAGTCTCAATGCGGTCAAAGCCATAAGTACCAAACAGATAGCGGGCAACATCTTGCATATGCTCCCAAGAGCGCATATAGCCGCCGTAAAGATCTTCGGTACCTTGAATTCTCTGACCCATGAATCCTCCTTGTTACAAACATAGATGTTTCTAGTTTACCCATGAGAGACAGCTCTGGCGCAGAAAAGCTTTTATAACTTTTGAAACCTATAAAAAAATCCGATTATTTTCTAGAAAACGTGAAAAAGTGCGTATGTGAGGGTTGCATTTTAATTCCTACCATTTAGTATGAATTAGCGGATTTTGGGGTATGACAAAAACATCGGTGACATTGGCGTTTGTCTTTGCCACAAAACCGCACTAGCACAAGGTTTTGCTCGCCCTAGAGCTGCCCAAACTTGCTAGTCACAAACGTATCACGTGCTTGCACGTAGAGGTATTTGGAGTGATTTATGGCAACTGAGCTACTCCGTGTAAACGGAATTTCTGCAGGTACCGAGGAGAAATCCATCCTGCATTCAATTGATCTGAGCATTGGTGATGGCCAGGCTCACGTTCTGATGGGACCTAACGGCGCTGGCAAATCAACACTTGGCCGCGTCATTATGGGTGATCCTACCTATAAGATTACCGAAGGTTCTCTTATCTTTAACGGCGAGGATGTAACTGAGCTTACTGCAGATAAGCGCTCCCTTGCGGGCATCTTCCTCTCCTACCAGGCACCTGTTGAGGTTCCTGGCGTTCCTCTTTATTCATTCCTGCGTACCATTACACAGATGCGCCCTGAGCTTAAGATGACTGCTCGTCAGTTCCGTCAGCGTGTTGGTCAGATTTCTGATCACCTTGAGCTTGACCAGGGCTTCTTGATGCGTGAGCTTAACGTTGGCTTCTCTGGTGGCGAGAAGAAAAAGGTTGAAATGCTCCAGCTTCTGCTGCTTCAACCTAAGCTTGCCATTCTCGACGAGACAGACTCTGGCCTGGACGTTGACGCGCTCTCCGTTGTCTCAAAAGGCATTCAGGCTTATCGCGAGACCTGCGGCGGCTCTCTGCTCATCATTACTCACAACACCCGCATTCTTGAGCGCCTTGAGATTGACCGCACTCACGTTATGGTTAAGGGTCACCTGGTGGCAGATGGTCCTGCTGACATCATCAACCAGATTGACCACGAGGGCTTTGAGCGTTTTGAGAGCCAGACTGATGAGGGCGGTGCTAACTAGTGAGCGAGAAGAAGCGATCTGAGGTCGCTGACGTAGACCGCTCGCTCTACGACTTCACCAAGTCCGAAGAGGGTTACGAGCGCTACGATGATGGCCTTACGCCAGAAATTGTGCGTGCTATTTCCAAGAAAAAAGAAGAGCCCGAGTGGATGCTCCAAATGAGGTTGTCGGCTCTGGAAACCTATCACCAGCGCCAGATGGCTACCAACTGGGGACCTTCTATTGCAGGTCTGGATTTGAATCATATCTCCACGTATGTCTCGCCAAAGACTCAGGAGGCAAATAGCTGGGACGACGTACCTGAGGATATTAGGGATACCTTTGATCGTCTGGGCATTCCACAGGCAGAGGCAGAGAGCCTTGCTGGTGTTGGTGCTCAGTACGATTCTGAGATTGTCTATCACAACATGCGTGAGGAAGTTGCTGAGCAGGGTGTTATTTACACTACCATTGAGGATGCTCTGCATGATCCACAGTGGGAGCCTGTTGTTAAAGAGTACTTTGGCAAGCTGATTCCTCCTTCAGACCACAAGTTTGCGGCTCTGCACTATGCCGTGTGGTCTGGCGGTTCTTTTGTCTATGTTCCTAAAAATGTCACTCTGGACTACCCACTTCAGAGTTACTTCAGACTGAATGCTCAGGGTGCTGGCCAGTTTGAGCACACGCTTATTATTGTTGAGGAAGGCGCTGACCTGCACTTTATTGAGGGTTGCTCCGCACCTAAGTACTATGCAGCAAACCTCCATGCAGGAGCTGTTGAACTCTTTGTTAAGGACGGCGCTCGTCTGCGCTACTCGACCATCGAAAACTGGTCCAAGAACATGTACAACCTCAACACCAAGCGCGCCATTATTGGCAGCAATGCAAAGATGGAGTGGGTCTCGGGCTCTTTTGGAAGCCACGTTTCCTACCTCTACCCTTCTACGATCATGAACGGCGATTCTTCTAACTGCGAGTTCACCGGTATTACGTTTGCAGGCGCTACGCAGGACCTAGACACGGGCTGCAAGGTGATCATCAACGGCTCCAATAACTCAGCAAACGTTGACACTAAGTCCATCTCCAAGGACGGTGGCGTCAATACCTTCCGCTCTACAGTTACCGTTGGACGCAAGGCAGAAAACGCTCGCGTGGCATTCTCGTGCCAGTCTCTGATGCTGGATAACATCAGCCGTTCCGACACCATCCCAGAGATGGATGTCCGCAATGCAACTGCTCAGATTGGCCACGAGGCAACTATTGGCCGCATTTCTGACGACACCGTTTTGTACCTGATGAGCCGCGGCTGCTCTGAGGCTGAGGCTCGCACCATGGTAGTAAACGGATTTGCAAACCCTGTCTCAAAGGAGCTCCCAATGGAGTACGCCGTTGAGATGAACAACCTGATTAAACTTGAGATGGAAGGAGCGATTGGTTAATGGATAACGTTTTGATTAATCGCGCCAACGTTCCTGCAGCTCAGACATGGAACCGTCTACGCGCAAACTCACTGTCAGTTACCGTCCCTAATCACGCTGACGCAGGCAAAGTCTACCTGCCTCTGCCTCGCCTTTTTGAGCGCATTGAGTGTGGAATGGGCCAAGAGGTTACTGACTACGTAGAGTCACAGGCATTCAAGTCTGATTTCTACAACGTTCCCGCTCGTACCAAGCGAGATGAGCCTATTGTTGTTGCTGTTTCTGCAGCTCAAAATCAGTGTGCTAACACCGGCATCATTGTACGCGAAGGTGCCGAGGCTACCGTAGTCATCGCAGCGTTTGCAGGCGATGTTGACGGCGACGCACCTACAGGCAGCGACGCGAACGACGATGCGCTTCCAACCAGCGCTGCGCTCACCCGCATTGTGGTTGAGGCTGGTGCAAAGCTGCACCTTATTGAGATGCTTGGCGTCAATGAGGGTCAGCAGCACCTTGAAAGCGTTGGCCTTGAGATTCACCAGGACGCTGTTGTTGACGTTAAGCAGTACGCTCTGGGTGGATCAACCATCGGTCTTGGCCTTACCGCCAACTTAGTTGGCGCTCAAGCTCGCCTTGACCTTAACAATCGCTATCACGCTACTCACGAAGAGACGCTTGATATTAACCACCTGGTACGCATGCGTGGTACCTCTACGCGCGCGCTGCTCACCGAGTCCGGCGTCCTTAACGAGGCAGCTAAGAAGACGCTTCGCGCAACCATCGATCTTGTCCGCGGTGCAAAGGATGCCCAGGGCAACGAGATTGAAACGGTCATGATTCTTGGTGACGACGTTGTCAACAAGACCATGCCTGCTATTCTCTGTGATGAAGACGACGTTGCTGGTAACCACGGCGCTACTATCGGATCCGTCTCCCCTGAGCAGCTTGATTACCTTGCGGCTCGAGGACTTTCTCACCAGGCTGCTGAGCAGATGTTTATACGCGCTCTTTTTGAAGACGCCATCATCAACGCGCCTGAGGAAATTTCCCACCGCGTGGCTGTTGAGCGTTGCGAGGCTGAGCTGGGCGCAGAAATTGCTCACGACTATGACGGATCTGCAGCTAGTGACGACGCAGCTGGCAACTCCCTGGCTGCCAGTGATGGCAGGAATTCCGACGCTGAAGCCGATTCCAGCAAAGGTGGTGTCGCGTAATGACCGACGCAGAAGTTGCTCAGATTACCGATAACCCTTACAAGGCAGATTTTCCAATTCTGGCAGCAAACCCCGAGGTAGCTTACTTGGACAGCGCTGCTACTTCTCAGCG
>JAHACE010000050.1 GCA_018376005.1 Atopobium sp.
AGGTCTAGCTGCTGCGTTTTATCTTGTCCGCGATGGCCAAGTAAAGGGTACAAGAATTCACCTGCTCGAGAAGCTTGAGCTTGCAGGCGGAAGCTGCGACGGCCGCAAAGATGTAAGCAAGGGTTTCTACATGCGCGGTGGCCGCGAGATGGACAACCACTTTGAGTGCATGTGGGATATGTTCAGAGACGTTCCATCCATTGAAACACCTGGCGTCTCGGTACTTGATGAGTACTACTGGCTCAACAAGCACGATCCTAACTACTCGCTCTGTAGAGCTTCTGAGAAGTGCGGCAAAGATGCCCACACAGATAAGAAGTTCAAGCTTGATAAAGAGTCTTCACTTGCGCTTGCCAAGCTGTTTATGACTCCCGAGAAGGACCTTGAGGGCAAGAAGATTAGTGACGTACTTCCTGATTCTTTCTGGAACACTAACTTCTGGCTTTATTGGCAGACCATGTTTGCATTCCAAAGGTGGTCCTCTGCTCTTGAGATGAAGCGCTATCTTTGCAGATTCTGTCACCATATTGACGGTCTTCCTGACTTTACCGCGCTGCGTTTTACCAAGTACAACCAGTATGAGAGCATGATTTTGCCACTGGTCAGGTATCTTGAGAATCACGGCGTAAGCGTTGACTACGGTATGGACGTCAAGAACGTCATTATCAACGACACCAATGGTAAAAAGGTAGCTACTCAAATTGTTTACGAGAAGAACGGCTCACAGCAAACCATTGATCTAACCGAAGACGATTTGGTGTTTATCACCAATGGCTGCTGCACCGATACCTCTTGCTATGGTGATCAAAATACTGCTCCTGACATCAGTAACGTCAGAAATGGCGTAGGAGAGTCCTGGGATCTGTGGAAGAATATCGCCGCTCAGGCCAAGCATGGTGAGTACGGCAATCCCGATAATTTCTGTAGTGACTTTGAGGCAACCAACTGGATGAGCGCTACCATCCAGACAAAAGACGAAGAGATTATCAAGAAGATTATTGGCGTCTGCAAGAGAGATCCAAGAGAAGGTAAGGTCACAACCGGCGGTATTGTAACCGTCAAAGATAGTACCGATAACTGGTACCTCTCGTGGACCATCAACCGTCAGCCACAGTTCAGAGCACAGGACAAGGACACCGTACTTATCTGGGTCTATGCATTGAGCACTAACAAGCCTGGTAACTTTGTTAAGAAGGCTATGCGTAACTGCACCGGCGAGGAAGTGTGCCAGGAGTGGCTCTATCACATTGGCGTTCCAACCAAGAAGATTGAGGACTGGGCTAAGAACCGCTGCAACACCACTACGTGCTTTATGCCTTACATCAATGCATTCTTCCAGCCAAGAAAGGCTGAGGACAGGCCTCTGGTTGTTCCTGAGGGTTCCGTTAACTTTGCCTTTATTGGACAGTTTGCCGAGACTCCTCGCGACACCATCTTCACCACAGAGTACTCAATCCGCACTGGTATGGAGTCTGTCTACACGTTGATGGATGTTGATAGAGGCGTACCAGAGGTTTGGGGTTCTCAGTACGACATCAGAGAGCTTCTAAGGGCAACCTACTATGCTCTGGACAAGAAAACGCTTGATAAGGCACCGCTCTCGTTCAAGGAGAAGATGCTCTTAAAGGTAGCTCTCAAGGCCGTCAAGGGCACTGATATTGAGCTACTCCTCAGGAACAGCGGACTGATCAAGTAGGGGCGCGGAGAAATCCGCAGAGACGCGGAGAAATCCGCAGAGTCAAAACGATTGACTACACGCGATTAGACACGTACAAGAAACACAAAAGTGGCTGCAGATGACACGTCAAATGCAGCCACTTTTTTACGATTCAGATATAACACTTAGAGATAAGACTATCTGTACTAGGTTGCATGCTCTGTAGACCTGTATCAATTAGTTAAAAATGCATGTGGTACGAACAGCAAGAAAACAAATTATAATTTGTAGCGACAAGAAAAATGTAATGGTTCTACATGCGACTTAAATCAAAATACGACACTATTTTGAGGAGATTATAAGATGAATGACTACTTAAAATTAAATCAAGATAGATGGAATAAGGTAAGAAATGACTATACCGAACCACTAACGCATGAAGAAATAGAAGAAGCTAGAAACAGTCCAATTTCTGTTGCATTAACGGTCGGGAAAAAAGTTCCAACAGAATGGTTTGAAAAGACCAGCGGAAAAAAGATATTAGGCTTGGCTTGTGGTGGTGGACAACAGGGTCCCGTTTTTGCTGCTAAAGGCTATGACGTAACCATAATGGATTTTTCTACATCACAATTACAAAAAGACGAGATGGTTGCTAAAAGAGAAGGCTTAAAAATCAATACCGTTCAAGCTGATATGACAAAACCATTTCCTTTTGAAGATGAAACTTTCGATATTATTTTTAATCCAGTTTCGAATGTATACATTGAAGACTTAGAAAACATGTATAAAGAAGCAGCTCGCGTATTGAAAAAGGGTGGGCTATTAATGGTCGGCTTCATGAATCCTTGGACGTACATGTATGATGCTGACGTTGTATGGGACCACCCCGATGAGGAATTACTTTTAAAGTTTTCAATCCCTTTTAATTCAAGAAAGCTTGAAGAGCAAGGCAAAATAACCATAGATCCAGAATATGGATATGAATTTAGCCATACCTTAGAAACTCAGATTAGAGGCCAACTAAAAAATGGCCTTGCTATGATTGATTTTTATGAGTCGTGTGACAAAAGGAATCGATTATCACAGTATGGAAATGACTATATTGCCACGCTCTGTATCAAGCTCTAATCCTATACAGCATGCTTCAAGACAGCCTGGACAACCTCAGAATCAAAGTCTCCCTGAGCCTCTGTAAGCGCCTCTAAGAGCTGAGCTACGCCTTCCTCATACACGCTAGGCAACAGATACTTCGAGACAGCCTTAGCCTCGTCAGTTCCGTTTTCCATGCAGCATGAGTGATGAGCAATCTTAAGAAGATCAAGATCGTTTTCGGAATCGCCGCACACAATAACTTCTTCTGGCTTAAGACCTATAGTCTCAATGAGCTTCTCGAATCCCTGTGCCTTATTCCAACCACGATAATTGATGTCAAACCAACCAATATAGGGAGAAACCAACTCAACCTCTGGAACTGCACTGGTAACAGCCTCATAGATTTCTTGCGCGCGCTTTTCATCTTGGGGTAAGAGAAGACCTCCCGCATACATAGGGATATCTTTTGGAACGGACTGCGGACCAAGCCCTGGCACAAAAGTGTTAAACGAGGCTGCAAGATGATCTACTACCTCTTGAGTGGTATCAACTATTTTCCAACAAGAGGTAAATGACGTATCTAAAGGCTGCTCAAGCGGACCTTCTTGATAATACGTAAGCAAACAATCATCCATTGGAGAAATAACCTCGTAGATCTTCTCCATCATCTCGTAGGTAAATTGTTTGGTGAAAATGAGCTTGCCATTAAAGTAGAGAATCTTTCCACTAGAAAACACGCCAGTGTCTGTCAGGGAAACGTCAGACTTTAGATAAGAAAGTGCATCATAAACTGGCCTTCCGGTAGAAAGTCCAAACGCAATACCTGCGGCTTTAAGATTATTAATTGCCTGATGAGTTCTTTCTGAAATAGCCGGAGTGTCAGCGGGTTTTAACGTTTGGTCCATATCGGAAAGAACAAGCTTAATCATCAGGGCTCCCAAGATACGTGTGCTAAGTGAGTGTTTTGTTAATTCTACCAGCAAGAGTAGAGAAACGCGTAAAAATTGCCGTTATTATTACGTTATTAACTTAAAACTACGAGATTAGTAGAGGTCCATGAATATTTACGACCACTTTGCTCACGAGGATGAATATCCAGAGCTCAACATAGAGGCAATGTCTGAAAGACTTGCAAAGGCGCTGTCGTTTAAGACGGTGTATACCGACGCGGAGACAACCGATTGGTCTCAGTTTGATGCTCTTCAACAGCACATTGTTGATAGCTTCCCGTATGTTATGACCGCAGCCTCTAACGTTGAAGTGGTTGGCCACTCGCTCCTCATTGAGATTCCGGGATCTAACCCTAAGCTTCCTGCATTGATGCTTATTGCTCACCAGGATGTAGTTCCTGTTGTTCCTGGTACAGAAGACGCATGGACGCACGACCCCTTTGGTGGAGATGTCGATGACACCTACATTTGGGGACGTGGTGCGCTTGATATCAAAGACATGCTTATGGGCGAGCTTGAGGCACTTGAGTATCTGCTTTCACAGGGTTTCTCGCCAAGGCGCTCTATCTACCTGGCATTTGGCGAAGACGAAGAGGTCTTGAGCCACGGTGCCACGCGCCAGAGGCTACCGTGGCCGACATCTGCATCTCGCAAAAGGGGTTCTTGAACGTTAGACTTACTGCACCTGGCCATGGTGGACATTCCTCAAATCCATTTGGTGGAACCTCGCTTGAGCATTTGAGCTGCGCACTAGCCGCTCTCTCTGAGGCTAAACCTCAGCCTGAGCTTAACGATATTGTTAAAGAAACCTTTAAGGTTCTTGCACCAGAAATTACCGATGAACCTTTTGCTTCTCTGGTGTGTGACGTAGATACAAATGCAGATAAGATTGCGCATGCTGCAGCCCAGATCAAAGAGCTCTATCCCTTTGTTACTACAACATATGCTTTCAATATGCTTGAGGGTTCAAGCAGTGCGGCTAACGTTATGCCTGGCAATGTCAGTATCAGGAACTCAAAGCTATCTTGGAGCATTACTATCCTGGCGTTACCTTTGTTCCGTCTTTTGTATGCGGCGGAACTGATTCTGTCCGCTACGAGGGAATCTGTGATTCTATTCTGCGTATTTGTCCGTTTAGGCCAACACCAGAAGATGAGGCAAATGGCGTCCATGGCATTGATGAGCGTATCGAGAAACGCGTCTATGTTCAGGGTGTTCGCGTTCTTGTGTCCTTTGTTAAACAAATGTGCCAATAATTTGCTATTGCGCAACTTACGTTAAAATAGACACATGTTATGTACTACAAAAAG
>JAHACE010000051.1 GCA_018376005.1 Atopobium sp.
CCTATGTACAATCTCTGGCATAGCATGAGCATCTGAAGCACATGCCAAAACAATGCGACGCGTTATTTCTCTTGTGCCTACTTTCTTCTCTAGTCCAGTTAGAACTCGTTTAGCCAAGGCTACTACTGAGTCATCAGAAGGGTCTGGCCCACAGAGAACATGCTCCCCAAGGCTAGGCTGACAAAAGCTTTCTCTAACAAGACGCACGTGTGCCGGGTTAGCATGCGAGAGATAGGTGAGCCCTACAGCCCCTACAACGCCTTCTAAGCTTGGATTGCAGGAGATAACAACCTTCTGAGGCTTGGAGAGTCTTGTAAGCCTCTGAACAAGCGAGACAAGCTCTACGCTCTGATCAGAAGAGCCTGAGTTGAGAGGACTCAATACGACGTCTTGTTTTGTTGTACGAACTTGCTTTGGCATCAGCAATTACCCTCTGTTTAATCAGTTCTTGGTCAAGTGGAGCTGAGGCATCTCTTACGCCACAGCAGGTGAGAAAGTGATGAGATCGTTTGAGCTGTATTCCCAGCCGTTTAAGATCATCAAAGGTGAGGCGAGACCGTCTTCTTGCAGCAATAATTCTTCGTGCGCCGGCAGGGCCAATACCGGGCACTCGTAAAAGTATTTCTAGTGGAGCATCCATAATCTCTACAGGAAATTGATTAAGATGTGCCAGCGCCCATCCAAGCTTTGGATCAATTTCTAAATCAAGCCAAGGTGCTTCTGGAGAAACTAGCTCATCAGGAGAAAACGCATAGTAGCGCATAAGCCAATCAGCCTGGTAAAGACGGTGTTCTCTACGCAGGGGAACAGGAGTGTCCAACTCAGGAAGACGATGGTCTTCTATAACAGGAATATAGGCAGAGAAGAATACTCGTTTCAATTCAAATTGCTGATAAAGCGCTTGCGATAAGTGCAATATTTGATTGTCTGATTCTGGAGAAGCTCCAATGATAATTTGCGTTGATTGCCCAGCAGGCGAGAAGGACCTCTTGTCTGAAGATACCCTTGATGAGCGCATAAAGGTATTCTTCAAGCAGTTTGAACGAAGAGCTAAACCTTCTTTTATGATCTGCTTCTGAGTAGGAATAACAATGCCCTTAGATTTGCCAGCAGACTTCACAATGCCCTTTGATGCATTTTTAGCTTCAAGCAATTGCCTTTCTTCAGAGACGCGTAGGCGGTGAATGAAAGACATGGGTTTAGTAACCGTTTCTGCATTTTTATGAGGGCAAAGTTTAGTAAGTGAGGTTGAGCTAGGTAATTCCAGATTGACAGAGAGTCTATCTGCTAAACGGCCAATAGTATCAATAAGACCTGGATCTGTTCCGGGAATTACTTTTGCATGAACATAGCCGTTAAAGAGCAACTCATTCCTAAGGTAGGAGAGGCATTCAATCATGAGTTCTGTGGTGTGGTCTGGCGATCCTATAACACCTGAGGAAAGAAAGAGCCCCTCTATGTAATTTCTTTTATAGAAATCTACGGTAAGTTCTGCTAGTTCCTGTGGTGTAAAGGTAGCCCGCTTGGTTTGTGCAGAAGATCTATTGACGCAGTAAGCACAGTCATAACAACAAGCATTAGAAAGTAAAACTTTTAGCAGCGTAATGCAGCGGCCATCAGGAGCAAATGAGTGGCAACAGCCGGCCGCTGAGGCCATTCCTACCTTTCCTACCTGCGGATCTCTGTCTACACCAGAAGAAGTGCACGCCGCGTCAAATTTGGCTGCATCTGCAAGTATGATGAGTTTATCAAGAGTATCCATGGCAGCAACTTTCTACTTGAAAATAGAACGTCTGTTCGTATACTTAGACTATCACGAACGGGGAAGAAGTAAAGAAAAATCTAGAACAAATGTTTGTCATTTTAAAACCGCAGGAAGGATGTGAATGACGTGTGAAGGATGTATACTTTTCCCATCAACAACTGCGGAAGGAATGGCCATGAGCATACAGAAAAACAGCTCTTCACCATGCCTTTCTCGCCCCGTGAATTTACAAGTTCCCACCTACGCGTTGCGTGCATTAGAAGTTCTTGAAGATGCCGGATTTGAGGCGTGGATTGTAGGCGGCTGGGTACGAGATGCCCTACGCGGCTCATTTGCCCATGATATTGACATCACAACATCGGCAACGTGGCAGCAGAGTAAAGCGGCTTTTGAGGCTGCAGACATTCCTGTGCATGAAACAGGTATTGCATATGGAACTGTTACTGCTGTTGTCGAGAAGCACCCTATTGAGGTCACAACGTATCGCTGTGACGGAGAATACTTGGACGGTCGTCGTCCTGATTCTGTGCAGTTTGTCTCTCGTATAGAGGAAGATCTTGCTCGTAGAGACTTCACTATTAATGCAATGGCATATCACCCAAAGAGGGGATTGCTTGATCTTTATGGCGGTCAAGAAGATTTATCTGCACGTGTAATTCGCGCTGTTGGGAAGCCTAAGGTTCGCTTTACTGAGGACGCGCTTCGCATGCTTCGGGCAATAAGGTTTGCATGCAGGCTCTCGTTTTCAATTGAGGAGAAGACACATCAGGCACTTACTGAGTGTGCGCCGCTACTCTCTCAGGTTGCAGCTGAGCGTATTGGCTCGGAAGTAGCTCAAATTGTTGAGGCGGGCCATAGTGCCCATGCTATCAAGCTGGGATTTCCTGTTCTAGCGATAGCAATTCCAGAGCTCTTACCACTTCAAAACTTTGATCAAAGAAGTCCTTATCACGCCTATGACGTGCTGGAACATACAGCTCGAGTCTGCTCTGCAACAGAGGCTCTTACAGCAGGGTGTGCTACTCCCGCTCTTAGGTGGGCTGCTCTTCTACATGATATTGCAAAGCCAGAAATGTTTAGCGTTGACGCAGATGGAAGAGGCCATTTTTATGGTCATCCAGAAATGGGCGCGGTTGTGGCAAAGGCGTTACTTAAACGTTTAGCTTTATCACAACATTTGAGCAACGAAGTTTGTGCTCTTGTAGCATTGCATGACTATGACGTGGATGTTACAACCTCGTCGCTTAGGCATATGGTTGCCCTGTTAGCCGAGACAAGTAAATCGGACGGCATTGCTCTTGCGTATGACCTTTTGACGTTGAAGCAGGCTGACGCCTTGGCAAAGGCAAATCCGTATCGCAGCTACGCAGTAACGCTTGAAGCTATGAGAGAGCTCCTCTTACACGAGGTAAAACAAGAAATTGCTCAGCATCCGCAAGAGCTGTGCGTTTCGGGCGCAGAAATTATGGAAGCACTTTCTCTTCAGCCAGGACCTGCTGTGGGCGTGTACCAACGTAAGCTCTTTGAGCTTTATTTAGCAGGTCAAGTGGAGAATAGGAAAGAAGACCTTCTCGCCATTCTTGCTCAGGGTAATTGGTAAAAATAATAAAGAGTGCCAGATTTAATCAATAAAAAAGTAAGGCCTTTGTATTTTTATAGGTTCGGTAAAACGGTATAGTAGGCATAAAAAATTATCAGAGAGGCGTCATTTTATATGACGGATAGTGTCGTATGGGGGAGTTCATGGGCGAGAAGCGCGATTATATTACGTTAGAAGTCATACACCATAATGCTTATGAACAACAGCCTGCAGAAGAACCTGAAGCTCCAGCGCCTTCCATTTCTCATATTCGTGCCGAAGCTCGTACTAAGAAAAGCGCAGCTACACGTAAGCGTATTATGCACGAGACAACTAAGCTCATGCTTGCTCGTGGAAATACCAACTTCAAAATGAGTGAGATTTCAGATCGTGCTCGTCTTTCAAAGGGCGCGCTGTATTACTACTTTTCTGATAGAGAAGCTCTTTTGCAGGCAATCTTTGACGAGAGCGTTGATGAGCTTGCAAAAGATATTGCGCATACCATTGGTAATAAGCCTGCCTCAAAAGAGACGCTTCATGCAATCATCGCTCAACTTGCTGCTCATATTTTGCCTGACTCACCTTTGGTTTTGGCTTTAATTAACAAGCTTGCAAGCTCTGAGCAGGCACTTATTACCAACATTGAGGGGCCGCTTTCTCGCGTGGTTGTTCTCCTTGCTAACCAGCTAGAGATGGGAAAATTGCAAGGATTTATTCGCCAAAGCGTTGATTCAAGACTTGCTGCCTGTTCTATTACGGGTGCATTGGTTCTCTCGGCCATTGGCCTGATGGGAGAGCGTCGCGGTGCGGAGGGCTCTGACGAACTTGCACAGAATCTGCTAGATATGACACTTGCTGGTATTGGAATAGACGAGTAATCATACGAGTTTTTGCATAATGCCAGTTTAACTATGCAATTTAAAGAGCGCCCTTGTGGTGCTCTTTTTACAATT
>JAHACE010000052.1 GCA_018376005.1 Atopobium sp.
CTGGACATTGTCACTCATAGAAGACCTCTTTCCCAAAGCAGCTTGCCAGAATCAATGGCTACCTGCTCAAACGTTTTCTCACGAATATCAATAGTAATATCAGCAGCGGCCTCATAACGCGGGCGCAGGCGTCTATAGAGCTGAGTAGCGTTTTCAAAGCTTCCCAGATCGGGACGCCTATCCGTGCGCTGAATTTGGCGAAGCGAGTCAGAAAGATCGCCGTCGAGAAACACAATGACTCCCATCTCACGCATAAGCGCAAGATTGACGTCCTTCTCGACAATTCCACCGCCGCAGCTTACGAGCAGTGACTTCTTAGACTTAAGCGTGTGTAAAACCTCAGTTTCTGCCTGCCTAAAAAGCTCTTCACCGTCATCTTCGTAGATTTCTGCCAGTGATTTACCTGCTATACGCTCTGCTAGGCGATCGGTGTCAACATAACGGCGGTGAAACAGCTCGCCCAAATTACGTGCGAGTGTAGACTTTCCGGCACCCAGAAAGCCTACAAAAAAGATATGATCACAGCCCTCATGTACAACGTATCTTGAATCGCGAAGCTCCATACTCCTCCAGCCTTTCAAGATGATTCTATCATCGAGTTGGAGCAAGTAAACTAAAGCCGTCTTGTTATGACGTAAAAGTTACATTTTTTAAAATGCGGCGCTCTACGTGACGAATGATATTGGTGTACCAAAGATCCTCATTGGACTGCGGCTTTACCAAAATAGTTGAAACGCCAGCCAAATTACCTGCAATAACATCGGTAAAAATCTGGTCTCCCACCATCACGGTTTGCTCTTTAGTTGCCGAGAAACGCTTCATAGCAGCAGTTAGCGCGCGAGGAAGCGGCTTGCATGCAAAGCCTTCTCCTTCAATTCCCAGCTCGTGAGCGCTATGCTGGACCTCATTGAGGTGAATGTTATTGGAGATGAGACAGAGCGTTAATCCAGCTGCATGAGCCTTCTCAAACCAAGCAGAAACCTCTGGCGGCACCATCTTGGTGTCTCGGGGCACACAGGTATTATCGCGATCTAAGAGCACAAGCTTAATCCCCTGCTGAACCAAATCCTCTATTGAGATGTATTCAACAGCAGAAACGTATTGCGTTGCTTTAATTAAACTCATGCCACACCAGCTATTGCTTACTTGCGGCTTCACGCTCGCGTGCGTTTTCAATAGCCTGCTGATGCTCGTCGTACGTCTCTGAGAAGACGTGCTCATCCGAGGTAATCCAGAAGTAGTAATAATTGGTTGCTGCTGGATC
The DNA here is from genome assembly GCA_018376005.1 of Atopobium sp. Classification (GTDB taxonomy): domain Bacteria; phylum Actinomycetota; class Coriobacteriia; order Coriobacteriales; family Atopobiaceae; genus Lancefieldella. The sequence goes on from JAHACE010000052.1 coordinate 1,265, forward strand.
CATAGCCGCCTTAATAGAGGCATAACCTGGGGAGCAAATAGGTGTAGGAGTCAAACCCTTAAACGCATATGTGTTGTATGGGTCGCTTGTCATTGAGCTGAGTTCTTCTGCAGTAGCTTCCCTACCAAGGGAATAAGCAAGGGTAGCGTCACTTTGCAGATACATATCATCGTACAGACGGTTGTAGAAGACAGATGCAACCTTAGGACGGTCATCATCAGTCAGGGCTTCTCGCTCAATAATCGATGCCATGATAATGATTTGCTCGTTAGTAAGATTCAAGTTGTAACGCTTATTAAGCGTAATGCGAGCGGCATCCAGGTTAAGATCAGCTGTCTCTGTCTCAAACTGATCAAGCATGGCACGAATGACCGTATCGGCAGTTACATTGCTTTCTGTAAAGGTATAGGTCTTGGGGAACAAGTAGCCCTCAAGAGAATCGTTAGCGTCTACCGCACCAGCAAGGAACGGATAGTCAGCAACATAATTGGATGCTTTTGCCTGATTCAAGAAATCATCGCGAGAAATACCAAAGTAGTCCTGAACCAGATCCGCAACCTGAGAAACGGTATAACCTTCTGGTACGACAAAGCCACTACCAGGAGCATTAGGGCCAGAAATAAGCAGATGAACGATGTCTGCTGGCTTGGTGCCAGTGGTAATAACATAGATACCACTCTTGATTTTCTGCTCAGCATCCTGACGCTTTACCTGATTTAAGAACTCGCTCTTAGTAGCAATAATCTTGTTCTCAAAAAGAATCTTTGCAACTTCCTGCGCACCAGCGCCATCTGGAATAGTAACGGTAACTTGCTGACCAGCGGTAATTTCTTGTGTATCGGAATTAGCGCGAGAAAGCTCTGGAAGCGCCACTTTCCATACAAAGATACCAAGGGCCGCAACCATGATAAAAGCGATAAGTGCCGCAAAAATACGAGAACGCTTTGAAGCCTTCTTATCTCTATGCTTTACCTGCTTGTTCTTTGCCATATGAGTGACTTGAGCGCTTCTTGAAGAAAGCTTGCCACCGGTAAGTGCAGGTAGCGATCCTGTAGCCTCAACTGAAGGATGCGTGATCTGTTCCTGCTGAGTCTGCTCTTCCTGAGCCTGTCCTTCTGGAACAGGAGAAGAAAAATGTGCGCCCTGACGACGCGGAGAAGAACCATTGGATAGGGTGGGCATTTAGTCTCCCTTATTCATCTGTGCATCAAGCCATGATTGCAAAAAGAGCGAAGCAGCAACCATGTCAACTTTTCCACGCATGGCTTTTTCAGATAAACCTTGCGCTCGAAGAATCTTCTTTGCTTCCGCAGAAGAAAGTCTTTCGTCAGTAAATTCTAATGGAAGTTGGCAGTTCTTCGCAATTTGCTCAGCTTGAGCGGTAATTTTTTGGGCCTGTGGTCCATCTTCGCCGGCGAGCGTTTTAGGACGACCGCACAAAAGCAGTTCTGGCTCCCAATCTTCAAGCACAGCTTTAAACGTACGTGCATGTGAGAGTACCTCTTGCGCAGGTAGCACGCAAACAGGTGACGCAATAGCACCATCGGGGTCACTTACAGCAACCCCGATGCGAACTTCACCAATATCTAAAGCTAAAACGCGCAAACGTTACGCACCAAGCTTTGTTTTTGCAGCCTCAAGCGCAGCATCAATTCCTGCAGCATTTGAGCCACCTGCCTGCGCCATTGCTGGCTTACCACCACCACGGCCACCAACAAGCTCTGCAATCTCTTTTACAATGTCTCCTGCCGAGAAGCCCGCTGCAACTGCAGAATCAGTAGCACCTGCAAGCAGAGAAACCTTACCGTCAGCGGTTGCGGATGCAATGACGCAAGCAACAGGCTGGCCGTCAGATGCATCGCGGATACCGTCCCATGCGGAGCGGAGTTCTTTGCCAGAAAGGCCCTCAAGCTTAGCAATTACACAGCTATAGCCATTAAGCTGAACGGCAGACTTAAGTGCTTCTGCTACCTGGTTGCTGCCTGCTCCGGTAAGAGCGGCCTCAAGCTTATGGTTTGCAGTGCGAAGATCTTGCTGCAGCTGCTCAACGCGGTCTGCAACAGCAGAAGGGCGAACCTTCAGAGCTGCGGCAACCTCATCAAGTTGAGCCAGGCGCTCATCAACGTACTCGATAGCGCCCATAGAAGTTACCGCCTCAATACGCCTTGAGTTAGAGCCAACGGAGCTCTCAGAAATAATCTTGAAGAGGCCGAGGTCTGCCGTGTTGCGTGCGTGAGTACCACCGCAGAGCTCACGAGAGAATGGAGTGTCTTCTGCACCAGCAGAGACAACGCGTACGACATCACCGTACTTCTCGCCAAAGAGTGCAACAGCACCAGCAGCCTTTGCATCCTCAATGCTCATAATCTGAGTGACAACAGGCTTAGCAGCAAAGATTTCTGCGTTTACCATGCCCTCAATGCGATCAAGCTCATCTTTGGTAAGAGCCTCAAAGTGCGTAAAGTCAAAGCGCATACGATCTGGAGCAACAAGAGAACCAGCCTGGTTCACGTGGTCGCCCAGAACCTTTTTGAGGGCTGCGTCAAGCAGGTGAGTTGCGGTGTGGTTGCGGCGGATTAGCTCACGACGACCGGCATCAATGGTTGCGGTGACTGAATCACCAACAGAGATGGAGCCCTCCTCTACCACGCCAACGTGGGACTCAAGGCCGCCGTCGCGGTGCTTGGTGTCAGTGACGTGAACGTAGAGACCAGGAGCAGTCAGCTTGCCGGTATCTCCAACCTGGCCGCCCATCTCTGCATAGAATGGCGTGCGGTCAAGCACAACCTCAACCTCAGAGCCAGCAGAAGCGGACTCAACCTCCTGTCCGTCCTGAACAAGAGCAACAACACGAACGCCGGAGAGCTCGTTGTTGTCATAGCCGTCAAAGACGGTCTCATCAAGACGGTCAGAGAGTGCAACCCAAATGCTCTGAGCGTTACCCCAGGCATCGCGGTTAGCAGACTTACGAGCGCGCTCACGCTGCTCAGTCATTGCAGCATCAAAGGCGTCCATGTCAACAACG
>JAHACE010000053.1 GCA_018376005.1 Atopobium sp.
CGATTGGCTTGAACTCTTCTTTTTTATGCGTCTGAGTGTTATAGACAAGCATGCATACTCCTCGCAACCATTGTGTATTGGTGTAAGTATAAACGGTTTGTGGAAAACCTTTGAGTTCCATACCATACTAATCAAGATTCAATTTTGTTACCGTTCACGGATTAGTGCTGGATTTGTTTTTTTGTTTTATTAAACTTGATGAACAAAAATTTAAGAAATTTATATTTGAATCAAAACTGCGAAGAACTAGAAGACAAGAAATCTTACTCTTAACAACTTCAGAAGGTGATTTGAATGAGTAAGTTTTTTAACATTATCCACTACTGTATATCTACCATTCTGGATAAAGGCAGTCTTGCGATTTTTCTCTTTCTGTCATTCTTTGTCACAGCGCTTATGGTGATCCAACCTCTTCTTGTTGGATTTGTAATTAATCTTTTTATTTCAGGGACAATTTGGAGCGAGATACTTTTCTATTGCGCCGTGGTTGCCGCACTAGGAATCCTTATTGCCGGCTGTTCCTATCTTGCTAAAACACGCTATTGTCAGTTACAAATTGATTCTTCGTTTACTATTGAGCGACAGCTGATTGACAAGATTCAACATGCAGATTCATCATTTTTCTCGTCATATGATTCTGGACATTACCGCCAGACAGTAAATAACGATTCTAATGACGTTTCGATTTTTATACTTACACAATGTGTGAGCTTTGTAACAACTATGATCTCTGTCTTAGGCACACTGGCAATTATTTTATATTTGAACCCATTAACCGCCCTTGTAACGGTTGTTCTGTTGCTAGTGAGTTTTATTATCTATAAGCAAATCCAAGCTTCGGCCTATAAAAGATACAAAGAATCTAAAGAACTGCGGTCCCAGTATGGATCTATTGAGCTCTCCCAATTCACAGACGTAGATTTTATCAGGCGTCATTCTCTCTTTGAGCGTTTCTTTAATCAGCACTATGCCGTCAATCAAAAAGTTCGTAGTGCCATTCATGAGCAGTACAAACTGGAATTTGGCGTACAGGAATTAAACAATGCTGTAATTGCTGTATTCCAAGCTATTGTCTTTATTACCTGTGCATATCAAATTTTTCTTGGAGCACTGCAGCCTGGCTATATTGCAACCATTTCAAGCTATTTTGTATCGCTTTTGGGCTCTATTACGCTTCTCATGGAATTTGGCATGGCTTATCAGAGCATTACGGTAAGCCTTAATCGAATTGAGCAGATTCTTGATTTACCTCAAGAATCCGTTGGAACTATCGTTCCATCAGACGATGTCAATCAAATTACCTGCACAAATGTGTCATTCTCTTATCCACATGCAAATAAAGTACTGATGAACAACTTGTCTTGTAGTTTTACAAAAGGAAATATATATGCCATTACCGGTGGAAACGGAACAGGCAAATCTACATTTCTGAAGCTCATTAACGGAGAGTGGTCTTCTCACCTGTCAGGCAATATTGCCATTAATGAGGACTTGCTAGCTCAAATTAATCAGTATGAACTTCGAAAAAATACGCTTGGATTTACCGAGCAAGAGCCAAGCATTGTTGACGATACAGTAAGAAATAATCTGACGCTGCTGTGCAAAAACCAACCAACAGATGAAGAGATAATCAGCTATATCAAGCTATTCAATTTGGAAAAATTGCTGCTTGGTGACGATCAAAATCTTGACGTTCGCCTGGGTGAAAGAAGCTCTGCTATCTCTGGTGGAGAAAAACAAAAGATTGCAATTATCCGCATGATGCTTATGAACCCAAGTGTTATGTTGCTTGACGAGCCAACCTCTGCATTAGATCAAAAAAGTGTTGATGTTCTTCTTACTCTTCTCAAGAAGGTCAAGCAAGACCACATAATACTGCTCATATCTCATGACCCTAAAGTGGTGGAGGTAGCCGACCATATCGTAGAGCTATAACTTATTGCGCGCTACGTCCCAGCAGTACAACTGCCCAGGCAGCAATGCCTTCTTGAGTGCCCACAAAGCCAAGGCCTTCGGTAGTGGTTGCTTTAACGCCAACTTTATCTGGCGAAACACCCATGGCCTCTGCCATGCGGTTTCTCATAGCATCGCGATGAGGAAGCAACTTAGGAGCCTGAGCTGCAACGGTGCAATCACAATCCAGAAGCTCAAAGCCCTCATTACGAACAAGCTGCATAACATGGGACAGAAGCACCATAGAATCAGCACCCTCATAAGCAGGGTCTGTATCAGGAAAAAGCTGACCAATGTCGCCTGCTCGCATAGCTCCTAGCAGGGCATCCATAAGCGCATGAGCTAAAACATCGGCATCGGAGTGGCCGAGAAGACCTTTGGTGTGCTCAATTTTGATGCCACCTAAGATAAGATCTCTGCCCTCTACCAGGCGATGAACATCGTATCCGTGGCCAATTTTAAGCTCTGGCATGCTCACTCTACAGCCCCACTTCCGGTTGCGCCTTCTACCAGGCGACGGCTGAGCGTAGCCTCAACAATTGCAAGGTCAGACGGGTACGTGACCTTCACGTTTTCTCGTTGCGACTCAACGCACAGCACGGTAAGACCAAGTCGCTCAACTAACGACGAGTCATCGGTTCCCTGGTAGCCTTCCTGGCGAGCTACTTCGTGGGCTTCAAGAAGTGTGCGTGTCTTGAACACCTGAGGGGTCTGAGCAGCCCAGAACGTTGAGCGGTCAGGTGTATCTACAATGGTTGCACCATCTACGCGCTTCAGCGTATCAGTTGCGCGGTGAGCCAAAATTGCTCCCGCAATCTTAGGCGACTTGCGAACCGTGCCAATAACCTGCTCAATGGTCTCTACCTCAATGAGCGGGCGAACCGCATCATGAACAGAAACAAAATCATATCCAGCAGGCACTACCTGGAGCGCGTTGTAAACCGATTCCTGTCTGGTAGCACCAGACGTTGCAAAGTGAACAGGCTTGTGGAGTACAAGCTTGCCCACAACACCCTCTTGAACTGCAGCGCGTTTCTCGTCAGAGCAAGCAATCACAATGTGAGCCACGCTTGGCGCGTGATCAAACGCAAGGATTGACCAGCTCATCAGCGGAAGACCGCAGACAGAAATAAACTGCTTACCGTCGGGATATCCAAAGCGCTCGCCAATGCCGCCGGCCACAATAACGGCAACGGTATCGGCTTTTGCTCCATGAGTTGTGAGGCGAGAAGGACGTGGCTTTGACACGACCTTTGCACAAGTGCTGCTTGCAGCCATTATTCTGACTTACCCCACATTCTGCGGAGACTGTTAGCAAGTGCACCGGGGTTCTCGACACCCAGAGATTTAAGGCTGGACGTATCGTTTTCTGCAACGTGAAGCAGCTGCTGCAGGTTATCGTAAGCGTCAACAATTCTGGCCGCAATCTCATCGTTGACCACGTGAACGCGGGAAAGTGTGCGCAGGCCCAGAGGCTCCATGGACGCATCTTCTCCGCGGCCATCGGAGTAACCAAGAATCTGGCCAACACTTTCTGCGGAGCGTAGCTCGGTATTGGCTGTCTCGTGGAAGCGGCGGCGAATGGCGCGCGCCTCTTCAGCGGAAGAATCTACGGCGTAGTCGCGAATCATCAGGTTATAGGCCTCGTCGATGCCGCCCAAATATTCCTCGCGCTGCATAGCGGTAGTTTTTCCCTCGCTACCTAGCTCCAAAAGACAAGAATCAAGCTGGTCAGCGGCACTCAAAAGAACCTCAAACAGGTAGAAAATACCTGCTACATCGCCCAGGGTAACGTAATTATCAAGCTCTAGAGCGGTCAAGCGCAGAAGCGCGCGATCAAGTTGCTGGCGCGTATTTTGCATAGCAACCGAGAGCTGATTGACGGTAGACATAATGGCTGGTACCGACTTTAGCGGAATAACGTGACCATCAACGTAGACGGTAATCAACGAACGGCGAGAAGACACGGCAATCACAATAGACTTGGTGAGCAAGCTCATGCGAGCGGCAGTACGGTGGCGAGTGCCTGTTTCTGCAGTTGGAAGCGTTGCATCAGGATTGAGGTGGAAGTTGGCGCGCAGAATTCTGGTGAGATCTTTGTCCACCACCACAGCGCCATCCATCTTGCAGAGCTCAAACAATCGATTTGCTGTGAAAGAAACATCAAGTTTGAAACCATCTCCGCCCGCAGCAAGGACGTTTTCTGTATCTCCCACGCAAATGAGGGCGCCCAGACGGCCAGCGATAATCATGTCCAGTGCAACGCGGAGCGCTGTGCCAGGGGCAGTCATCTTCAGAGCGGTGGCAATACGGTCCTCGTTTTCTGTTGCGCT
>JAHACE010000054.1 GCA_018376005.1 Atopobium sp.
CCATTGAGCCTCCTTGTCATAGCTCTCACTATTATAGTCTGATATTTATGTTTCAGTGAATAAAGAGTTACAACTCTGTTGTATTCTGATAGATAACATATTTGATTGATACTATTTGAAGCAGTAACTATATGATTTAACAGGCTTGCGTTGAGAGGATACAGAGTGCTTTCAGTAGAAGAACAGCTCCGTGTTATTACTTCAGGAACTATGCAGATTGTTCCTTTGGACGGTCTAAAAGAGAAACTCAAGAAAGGCACTCCTCTTAACATCAAGCTTGGCGTAGATCCAACAAGCCCTGATTTGCACCTGGGTCACGCAGTTCCGCTGCGTAAGATGCGTCAGTTCCAGGATCTTGGCCATAATGTCACGTTGATTATTGGTAGTGGCACCGCGCTGATTGGTGACCCTTCTGGTCGAGATTCTACCCGTCCTCCACTCACTTCAGAGCAGGTAGATGCCAACGCAGAGACCTACGTCAACCAGGCAATGAAGATTCTTGATCCAGAAAGAACTACCGTTGTTCATAACGGTGACTGGATTAAGCCTATGAACCTTGAAACCATGCTTGGCCTTATGAGCAAGTTCACCATTGCTCGTATTCTTGAGCGAGAAGACTTCTCTAATCGCTACCGTAATCAGCAGCCCATTGCGCTCCATGAGTTCATTTACCCTGTTCTTCAGGCATATGATTCTGTTGTTATCAAGGCAGACGTAGAGATGGGCGGAAACGACCAGATCTTCAACTTGCTTGCCGGCCGTGATCTTATGCGTGATATGGACATGGAGCCGCAGATTGCGCTTACCATGCCTCTTCTTGTGGGTACTGATGGCACCAAGAAGATGAGTAAGTCTTATGGCAACTACATTGGACTGACTGATGAGCCAAATGATATGTTTGGCAAGGTTATGTCTATCACCGATGAGATTATTCCAATGTACTACCGCCTTTGCTCTACGCTCTCTATTGATGAGCTTGATGCTATCGATAAGAGCTTTGAGGACGGTACCGCCGATCCTTACCAGCTCAAGCGTGCTCTTGGTAGAAATATCGTTGATCTTTATCACGGTGAGGGAGAAGGTCTTAAGGCTCAGGCAGCTTTTGATGCTCAGTTTAAGAACAATGAGGTTCCTGATGATGTCAAAGAGTTTGCAATTTCCCTTGAAGCAGATGAAGACGGTCTCATCTACCTGCCAAAGATTTTGGTTGAAGTAGAGATTGCTTCAAGTAACGGTGAGGCTCGTCGTCTCATTGATGGTGGTGGCATTAAGATTAATCAGCAACCTCTTCCAGCAAAGACCTATAAGGTTGAACCAGCAGTTCTTGAGAAAGCCCTTCTTCAGGCAGGTAAAAAGCGCTGGGCTCAGCTCGTCTAATTGGTAATGGCCACTAAATAAGGAAACTTACATATGTGGAGACAGTTTGCTTTAGCCGTAGCAGTTGTACTGGTTCTTTGTTATGTACCGGGATATCTTTTTTCTCGTGCTCTTGGCACTAAACGAATGACATCCCTTGTGGTAGCTCCGCTTATTTCGGTCTGCCTTATTGGCTTTTCTGGAATTGCCATCTACCCTCTGGGTCTAAAAGGTGTAACGCCGCTTTTGGGAGGCGTTGGTCTTTTTATTCTGATTGCTGCTGGGCTTGCGTATCTTATTCAGAAAATCAGACCCATCCAGGAAAATCAATCTCATGCAAACCTTGGCGAGAAGGACTCTCTAAACGGAGTCTTTCTCTTAGTAACTGCTGTTATCTCTACTGCAATATTCTTTGTTATTTTCCACAAGGCAATTAGAAACCCCTCATGGTTCTTGCAGTCCGCTGATAATTATGCGCATCTTGCATACATTACAAGAAGTGTTCAATCGGGCATTTATTCCATGCTGCATGCTGCCTTTTATACAGGAGCAAGGCCAGAGTTTCAGACTCCCTTCTTTGATGAAGGCTTCTATCCAAATGCGCTTCATTCGGTAGCTGCTGTTGCTACGACCATAACCGGTCTTAATGAAGTACTGACAGAAAACGTTGTGTGGTTTGTCTCTGTGGCAGTTATATATCCAGTTGGTATTTGCGCACTGCTTCAAACAATAGGAAAGAAAAACCTCGTTGCCAGCGTTCTAACCTCATTTGTAGTTTTTGCACAGCTGGCATTTCCTCTTCGAATGGTCACTGTTCATGCAGTATTTCCAAACGTAATGGGATTCTGCGCTGTTCCTAGTGCTGTTGTACTTTTCATCTTGATGCTCAATGGTGCTGTTTCGGACAAAAATGATTCTGCTGCTGAACAGCTAAAGTCGGCTTCGTTTGTAAATCCAAGGCTAGTGCTTTTGTGTGTGATGGGTATTCTCGCCCTTGCTATGATGCATCCAAGCGCAGATTTCTTCTGGGCTATCTGTGTTTTACCTTATGTGCTTTGCAGTTTCTTGCCACGACTTACTAACTTCCTTCAAGACAAATTCACGCTTTCAAAAACAAAAGGTATTGCGCTTTTAGCGGTTATGGAAGTTGTAACAGCTGGCCTTGCGGTTGGCATTTGGGTTTTCCTGCTTAATACAAGCTTCTTGGCTCCTACGGTCAATTTTGTGTGGGAGATTTATGTCAAACCGCTTGCAGCAGCTCAAACCGTATTGAACTTTGGCTTGCTCATGAACATGCCACAAATTCTCTTTGCGGTTGCGTTCTGGATTGGATTTGTTAGCTGCATTTTGAACAAGAATTATCGCTGGCTCACTCTGGCGTTTCTCATGACTGCCGTCATTTATGTGGCTAGTCTTTCTGATGTGCTTCCTATTAAGAGGTTTTTCTCGGGATTTTGGTATACCGATCCAGAAAGAACTGCCGCGATGGTAGCAATAGCAGCAGTCCCTGTTGCAATTATTGGCATGGAAACCGCTATTACGCTTTTGTTTGATCTGATTAAACACGGAATTAAGACAGTTAAAGAAGGCAACAAAGGCGAGAAAATCAACTCAGAGAATTCTGCTTGCACCATTTCTGCAAATGGAGATCAATCATCCTGTAAGCCCTGCATGTTTATTAAAAACTCCGGCATTCTCATGTGCATTATTGCTGTGTTGTGGGGTTGTGCGCTCCTAAGTCCTTGGGATTTAGCAAGCCTGCCCAGAAGAGAACGCAGTGAGCTTCGTTATGGCATCATTTGGCTTAATGAGGTCTTTGAGCCTCGTGAGCATACAACTTATAAGGCAAGTGAGGATGAGTTTGTAAAAAAAGCTCTCCAGATTGTTGGTAATGACCTGGTAGTTAATAATCCTTACGATGGCTCGCTTGTTCTGAACTCACTTTATGGCATGAACATTTTCTACCGGGCAAAGGTAGAATCGGAAGAATTGCCACAAAGTGTAATTATTCGTACAAAGCTTAATGAGGTAGCTACTAATCCAGAGGTTCAGCAGGCGGTCCGAGAAACTGGAGCAAGATATGTCCTGTTGCTCGACTTGGAAAATCCAGCTTTGTTAGGAGATCAAAGCTATTTCTTCTCAGGCCTACAAATCACCGATAAAGATCCTGGATTTGAGGTTGTTCTTCGAGAAGGTCCTTACAGACTATATAGAATTACGGCCGTTGAGTAGGACTTTGGTAAGCTTACGTATGAGCGTTATTCTAAGTACCATTGCGCGAGAAACTCGATTGATGAGGAGTAGATTGTGAAAGGCATTATTCTTGCAGGAGGTAGCGGTACCAGGCTTTATCCTCTGACAACCGTTACATCTAAACAACTCCTGCCTGTTTATGACAAGCCAATGATTTACTATCCTCTGTCTACGCTTATGCTGGCGGGGATTAGAGACATTCTTGTTATCTCTACTCCTCGTGACCTTCCAAATTTTGAAAAGCTTTTGGGTGACGGATCTGATTTTGGCATCTCTATCAGCTATGCTGAACAGCCTTCTCCTGATGGATTGGCTCAGGCTTTTGTTATTGGTAAAGAGTTTATTGGTGATGACGCTGCAGCTCTGATTCTTGGAGACAATATCTTCTTTGGAAACGGTCTTTCAGGACTTGTCAGAAAAGCTGCCCAACAGGCACAAATTTCTGGTCGAGCTACCGTTTTTGGTTACCACGTGGATGATCCAGAGCGTTTTGGTGTTGTTGAGTTTGATAAGAATTACAACGCCATTTCAATTGAAGAGAAGCCAATCCATCCAAAGTCTAACTATGCCGTAACTGGTCTCTATTTCTATGATCAGCGTGTTACTGAGCTGGTAAAGCAAGTTCAGCCAAGTGCTCGTGGTGAGTACGAGATTACTGATCTTAACCGTCTGTATTACCGTTGAAACAGCTCAGGGTCTGCCGGTAAGCGTTCCAGAAGAGATTGCTTTTGAGAATGGCTGGATTGATAGCTCAAAACTCATTGAATGTGCAGAACGCTACGGTAAATCTACGTATGGCGAGCACCTCAAGAGCGTTGCAGAAGGACGTATCCTTCCTTCTGGAAAGGGAGAGTAGTATGCACGTTCTTATTACCGGCGCGCATGGCCAGTTAGGCAACGAGCTCAAATGTCTTTTTGAGTCCGGTGTCTCTGAGATTGGCCCAATTCCAGAGGTTTTTGTTGAACCAGATGTTGATTATACTGACGCAGACGAGCTTGACATCACTAGCGCTGAGGCAGTTAATACATGGTTTGACCAGCATGAACGCTATGACGTTGTTATTAACTGTGCTGCCGCAACAAATGTAGATGGTTGCGAGAGCAATTTTGAGATGGCGTTTGCGGTAAATGCGCTTGGCCCTATGAATCTTGCACGAGCTTGCAACTCTACGCAAACAAAGCTTGTTCAGGTATCCACTGATTATGTCTTTAGCGGTAAGGAAAGCTCTCCTCGCACGGAACAAGATGCTCCTTGTCCTGTTTCTGCCTATGGTCGATCCAAATTAGCAGGAGAGGGACTTGCGCTGGCCGCAAATGCTCAAACGTTTGTGGTTAGAACGGCGTGGCTTTATGGTTATGTTGGCAAGAACTTTGTGGCAACCATGCGCACCCTTGGTGCAAAGTACCCAGAGATTAGTGTTGTTGATGATCAAGTAGGTAATCCTACCAGCGCAAATGATTTGGCACACACAATCTTGTGCATTGCAGCTACTGAGAACTATGGCATCTACCACGCAACCAATGAGGGAACATGTTCATGGGCTGATTTTGCAGAAGCTATTATGGCTGGCAGTAATCTTGATTGTAAGGTTGCTAGAGTAACTTCTGCTCAGTGGAAAGAGATGCACCCAGAAAGCGCTTCTCGCCCCGCATATTCATCTTTGGTAAATGGGCATCTTGAGAGTACCATTGGAAATTGTATGAGGACTTGGCAAGAGGCTCTTGCGACATATCTTTCGAAGGTAGAAAGAGGTTAGTGTGAAGACCTATTTAGTAACTGGTGGAGCTGGATTTATTGGTTCAAAC
>JAHACE010000055.1 GCA_018376005.1 Atopobium sp.
GAATCTGAATCCAGCCGACAACCTGGTTGTTTACTGCCTGAAGACCAGCCCAATCAATAACTGGAGCCTCGTCTTTTTTCTCGGAAACTGTTGCGTATGCAGCAAGCTCTTCGTTGATGACGTCTTGCTCGTGATATTCAAGCTGGGTTTTGCCAAACATGACGCCAGCAACAACTAAGAGGCCAATACCAACTACCAGCAAGATTGTGGAAAGAATGTAGGCAAAACCCTTCTTCTTAGCGGGTTTCTCGCCAGACTTTTTAGGAGAGGCTTTCTTGTTGTCGTCTTTTTTTGAAGAAGCAGCGCTTTTCATAGAAGCCATCCCGACGGAGGTTTTTGAGGTGTGAGTATTTCCAGCCGGCTGATCAGCAGCGGCGAATGAAGCAAAATGCTTGCCGTTTTTTGATTCCATGCACTTCCCTTCTGAAGGTACTCGTTTGTCATACCTTTGTCATACTCTTGTGATACCCCTTAAAAGTTTAGCTATGCACGAAACAAAAATCTCTGTGCATCTTATGAAGTCATCGCATAATCACATTTGCAGCTACACAAAACCCGCAAAACCCGCGCCTTAGGTTTTCTAAAGCGCGGGTCTTGTGTGTGGGTGCGCGGGTATGCGCGGGCGCGGTTCTATTCGCGGGCTGTAAGTCAGCTTATGCGTCAGCCATCTCGGCTTTGAGCTGGACGATCTTCTCGCGATACTCTGGAAGAGAAGCGCCCAAAATTTGAGTGGCGTAAATAGCTGCGTTTTTGGCGCCGTTGATGGCAACGCAGGCAACGGGCACGCCAGATGGCATCTGGACCATGGAAAGCAGGGAGTCCATGCCGCCGAGGTCGGAGGTCTTCATTGGAACGCCAACGACAGGCAGTGGGGTGAATGCAGCAACAACTCCACCCAGGTGAGCGGCCTTTCCTGCAGCTGCAATGATTACCTTGAGGCCGCGGTCAGCAGCGGTCTCGGCCCACTGGTGAACTTTATCTGGAGTGCGGTGTGCGGATGCGATGACCAGCTCATATGGAACGCCCAAACGCTCAAGTTCAGCGGTGCATCCCTCCATAGTTGCAAGGTCGCTCTTTGATCCCATGATAATGCCGACAACAGGCTGATCTGCCATCTCTGCTCCTTTGTTACGTCTCATAAAATAGGCGGATACGTCAAATATCCATCTCACAGTATAGAGTATGATTTTCTTGAACGTTGGTCCATCAGTCCACGTGAAAGGAAACTGTAATGAATGAAACCAACTCTGTTCTGTACCAGCGAGAAGGCTCGTACATCCCTCGCATCGCCGCAGTGCATGACCTCTGCGGATACGGAAAATGCTCGCTTGGCGTAGCTATTCCGGTTCTGTCGGCAGCGGGATGTGACGTTTGCCCAGTACCTACGTCGCTTTTCTCGGCACACACCAAGTTCCCTACGTTCTACATGCACGACACCACCAACATGCTCGAGGATTACCTGGATGCATGGCAGGAAGAGGGCATTGACCTGGAAGATGTATCCAACCTATACGCAAGAGCTTTGCGATGCAATGAAATCCCTGGTAAACGGTGCAGATATTTTGACGCCAAACCTTACTGAAGCTTCGATTTTGACTGGTATTTCTTATGCTGGCCAGGATTTAACAGATGAGCAGGTAGATGAGCTACTTGATGCGCTGCTTGCAATGGGTGCTAAGTGCGTCGTTCTTAAGGGTATCGTTCGTGGCGACGACCTCATCCGCAACTTTGTTGCTACTGAGTCCGAACGAGGCGAGATTGTTTCTGAGCTTCTGCCATACATGCTGCATGGAACTGGCGACCTGTTTGCATCTGCACTTCTAGCTGCAGTTATGTGTGGCCAGGAAATCGCTGACGCCGTTGAATTTGCTGGTGAGTTTGTTTGCGAGTCCATGGAAATTACTCGCGACCAGCCAAACTTTGAGCTTCGTGGCGTTTCGTTTGAGACAAAACTGGGCCTGATTACTCAGCTTCTGCAGGAGTAAAAGCTCGTGCAAGCTGTGCAGCTTGTGTAAAACCTCACGCTTCAGCGAAATCAATCATGATTCTTTGCCGTAGGTGCCTGCCCACATAGAGTGGGCACCTATTTTTGTGCCTGCGGTTGTCGCTATGCATGTAAATGTATTTTACAGGCACTTTATTCGTTTCATTTTTTATCAAACAAACATTGAGCTCCAAAAAAGGGCGAAAAAGGTAAAAAACCCGTTTAGTTGGGGATCGAACGAATTGATTAAAGAATTGATATTACTAAAAGGCCAGTTGGTGCTAATCGGGCGTCACATTGCTGGCTCTAAATGACTCAAAATCGTCATGCATAAAGACTAAAACCCCCAACTAAACGGGTTTTTTACCTTTTTGGGACCAAAATCGACTTGAAAACACCGATTCTGCGATTTTTAGCCAAATTAACGTGCAAACCCATCATTGGCGTCACCATTTTGAGGCGTGCCGACCTCCCGATGAGTCACTTCATGTAGCGCAAGCAAAAGAGCCGCTGGCATCAGCGGCTCTTTTGCACTTTTTCTCAGGTGAGACAGACTACTTGGTGCTTGAAGAACTGTCGGATGTACCTGTGGTGTTAGTAGTACCTGTAGTACCAGTAGTTCCTATTGTGCCAGTAGTGGTGTTCTTCTTTGTTGAAGAGTCACCACCAACGATTCCACCAAGCACGCGAACTGGCGTAAATGACGTTGCAATCTGGTCTCGCAATTCTTTTTGAATAGTGTCGTTTGCACCAGTAATGACCATGGTGATGTTTACGCCATCAGAAGACTGCGTCTTTGAGAACGTAAAGGTAAAGATAGGTGTTGCGTCTCCGCCAGGTTTAAGGAATCCAAAGAGCTGAGATTTCTGAAGCTCACCCTGGTCGTTTCGATGAACGCTAACGTGATAGACAACGGTATTGATTCGTGGGTTGAGAAGCGCGTTAATAGCAAACGCCTGAGCCTGAACACTGGATCCTGCATAGCATTCAAGCACATCTTTTGAGGTGGTGTCGGTAACCGTTACCTCAACGCGTCCAGTGTTCTCGTCAGCTTCCTGAACCGAGAAATCCTCAGGGAACTGCGTAAATCCATTACCCCACTCAACGCCTCCACGCAGTGCGGATGCAACAGATCGTACCGTAACAGATTCAGTTAGATTGGCTGTGTTGGCTCGACGAATAACACCGCAAGAAACCTGCATCAAAACAACAATTACCAGGAAAATCAGGACAAAAAGGACTGCTGTCTTTGTAATGACCTTCTCGATATTTGAGCCCGAAGGATCAGATCCCGAGAGCGGGTCAACGTCTACCGCTGCAGCTCCACCCTGCCTGCGAGCACGCTCTAGAGCTGCGCGTTCCTCGTTAGGATGACCTGTCTCGTCTACCTTGGTAAACAACTCTTCAGCTGCGTCAGCGTCAAGCGCGCCCTTCTGGCGACGCGCGAAGCGTGAACGTTCTGCATCATCTTTAGCCATGTAGCTCTCTCATTCAACCTGCATAAACACGCTTTCGAAACGTGCAATGCGTTGACTTTTGATCTTTGGTTACGAGCCGTCGGTTTGCAAACTGCAAGCTGCAAACCACGTTTCGCAAAGCACCTAATGCTCTATTTTACCGCCTTGCGAGATTTGGCGCACCACCAAACTGCATTTGATAGTAATGAGCGTAGATTCCGCCTTTTTCTAGCAGCTCATCGTGAGTTCCGCGCTCAACTGCACGACCGTGATTGATGGTAATAATTTCATCAGCACCCATAATAGTCGAGAGTCGATGGGCGATGACCAGCGTAGTTCTGTTCTTTGCCAGCTCGGAAAGGGACTCCTGGACCGCGCGCTCGGACTCGTTATCCAAAGCAGAAGTAGCTTCATCCAAAATGAGCAGCGGCGGATTCTTCAGGAACACACGCGCAATAGAAATGCGCTGCTTCTGTCCACCAGAAAGTCTGGTTCCACGCTGTCCTACCTGCGTGTCATATCCATCTGGCAGCGATTCAATGAACTCGGCGATGTTTGCACGCTTTGCTGCCAGCGCAATGTCTTCTGCAGAAGCTTCAGGGCAGCCGTATGCAATGTTCTCCGCGATAGTACCGTCAAAGAGATAAACGTCCTGCTGGACCATACCAATTGCCGAGCGCAAACTATGCTGCGTAACGGAGCGAATATCCTGCCCATCAATGGTGATACTGCCACTTGTGACGTCATAGAAACGCGGTAATAAAGCGCAGGTAGTGGACTTACCTCCACCTGAAGGCCCAACCAACGCAACGGTTTTTCCGCTCTCAATATGAAGATTCAAGCCGTTGATAACGTCTTCGGCATCGTTGTAAGAAAAATGAACGTCCTGGTAGATGATATCGCCAGCAGTAATCTGAATATCGTGAGCATCAGGCGCATCTTGAATATCTGGCTGAGCCTCAAGAATTTCCGAGAAACGCTTAAAGCCCGCAAGACCCTTCTGGAACGTCTCAGTAAAGTTCAAAATGTTCATGATTGGCGTGGTGAACAGCGAGATGTAGAGCGCATACGTAGCCAGGTCAATGGCTTGCATCTGACCCTGAGCAATCATCCAACCACCCAAAACCAACACGACAGTGTTCAAAACGCCCATCATGCCAGAAATAGCAGCCTGATACCTGCCCATTGCGTGGTACATGTTGGCTTTGGAGTCTAAGTATGCGGAGTTGCTTGCCCTAAATTTCTTACGTTCGTGATCTTCTGCCGCAAAGCCCTTAACCACGCGAATACCAGAAAGTGAGTCTTCTAGCTGGGTATTTACGTCGGAAATACGCATACGATTCTCTTTAAAAATACCGCGCATGTGCATGTTGGCAAAGAAATTGAACACCACTAACGCGGCGGCAATTCCAGCAAGCACCAGCGTAAGAGGCACATTGATAAACGTCAGAATAACAAAAGAGCCGGCAATCTCTAGCAGGCCAATAATCAAATATTCAGGACCGTGGTGCGCCGTCTCAGAAATGTCGAACAAGTCAGATACCAGGCGACTCATCAGATCACCTGTCTTGTGACGGTCGTAATACGAGAAGCTCATGCGCTCGTAGGCGTCAAACAGGTCTTCTCGCATCTTGCTTTCCATACGCGCGCCCATGATGTGTCCCCAGCTAATGACAAAGTAGCGACACAGAAAGTGGACAAAGTACATGACCACAAGGCCAACAGCAATGAATACCAAGCTGCCAAGAATGGCATCTTTACCCTGCACAAACAGCCCCTTGGTGAGCGAGCGCAAAATCTGGGGGAACGCCAGCTCGATACAAGCCAAAATGATGGCGCAGATAGTGTCCAGAATAAACAGATGCTTTTGCGGAGCGTAATAAGAAAGAAAACTGGCAAACAGCGATTTACGGTGTTTGCCAGAGGCGTGTTTGCCAGAGGCGTTGTTTCCAGCGTTTCTAAAGTCGTTTCTGCTAGAGGCCGAAGTCAAAGAACTACCAGGTACAGGGCGAGAAGAACGATCAAGCATGCGTAATTACTCCATAGGCAATCGGTGTGAAATTGAATCGCAGATAAGAGCT
>JAHACE010000056.1 GCA_018376005.1 Atopobium sp.
AGGACGCAGCAAAGCCCTGATAACGCTCAAGCTTTACCATTTCCATTCCGACTTTTTTAATAATCTTTCTTCCGCCAATTGCGGTGCCGATAGACATAATAGCAGCACACAGTACCTGCAACCAGAGCGGGAATACATCTGCACCAGCAGCTCCATGACCTGCGGAAAGTGCAATTGCAAGCATGGCAATGGACATGAACTTCTGACCATCTTGTGCACCATGCATAGCCGCAACAAATGCTGAGCCAACAACCTGCAAATGGCCAAACATCTCATCAGCGCGCTGTCGATCAACGTTAACGCAAAGCTTGTTAATTGCTTTAACAATGATCCAACCAGCGGCAAAACCGAGCGTTGTAGAGAAGAACAATCCAATTAAAACCTTGCTCCACTCGCCCCAGTTAACTGCACCAAAATCACCATGAATAGCAAGTGCTGCACCGGTGAGACCTGCAATAAGGGCGTGTGACTCAGAAGTTGGAATACCTAAAGCCCAAGCTCCTACTGCCTTATTGCTACCAAAGTCAACCATACCCAGAATTGTGTCTGCAACTGCAGTTGAAATGAGGCACATAGCCACCAAACCAACAAAGTTGCATACAACACTCATGATAATTGCATGGTTAACTTTAATTGAACGAGTTCCAACAGCCTCTGCAATAGCATTAGCCGCGTCGGTTGCACCATTTACAAAGATGCATCCAAAAACAAGGACAATGACGAGGGCCAAAAACGGATTGGCAACCATCATCTCAAAAAAGTGTCCGAGGGTTATCATTCGGTACCTTTCAAACCACTTTCATAACGGGACAATGATAATCGAAATATCCTTAGGTTACTAGGCAAGCTTTTTGATAATAGCTGCAGTAATTCTGGCAGAGCGCTCAGAAGCCTCACGCTCAAACGTCAAATAATCAACGCTCGAAGTAGTGCCGGGCTTATCGGACATAAGCCTAATCACCACAAACGGTGTGTGGTTAAGCCAAGCAACCTGAGCAATTGAGGCGCCCTCCATCTCACAACAATCAGCACCAAACGTTGTGTAGATGTGGTCTGCTAACTCTGATGAACTTACAAACTGATCTCCTGAAGCAACGCGGCCAGAAATAACCTGCAGTTGAGGAGCTACTTCTTTGGCCGAAGCAAGAGCACGTTCAATAAGACTCTCATCTGCTGTAAACGAGAAAACCGGAAGACCTGGAATCTGACCAGCGGCAAAATTGAGAGGACCAACGTTCATATCGTGTTGAACTAAATCTGAGGAGATAACAATATCCCCAACCTGTAGCTCAGGGTTTAAAAGCCCTGCAATACCTGTATTAATAACATGTGTTACTGCGAACGTATCAATCAGGATCTGCGTGCATGCTGCTGCATTAACCTTGCCAATTCCCGACTGTACAACAACAACAGGAACTTCTCCCAAAAGGCCTTCAACAAACTGCATGCGAGCCTGCTCATACGTGCGCTCAACGGTCATCTGCGCTTTTAGTAGCGCAACCTCTGGCTCCATGGCTCCGATAATTCCAATTTTCATGTTAGGCTCCTACTCCTGCAAGCCAACTGGAACCAGCCAGGGCTCTTACAATTTTGTCTCGTACACTCATTTCGTTTGCGTCGTCTTTGATGTGAACATGAATGATTACCTTGATGCCTGTCTCAGCAATGCTTGATGCTTCAACCTCAATAGGAAGTGTTCTATCAAGCTGAGGTGCAACTACCTCTTGAACAATTTCTGTTATTTCTTGCGTTACCGCATTCAGATCAACGGTTGGTTTAAGCACTATAGTAATGGGTACCTCTGTCATATCCCACCTGGTACGATGCGCAAGTGCTGTTTTATTAAGTACTGAATTAGGAATGATGTCTACCCTACCTCCACGAGCACGAACTATGGTAGAGCGCCAATTCATGTCAATAACCTCACCGGAGATAGTTCCGATGCTTACCTGATCTCCAGGTTTAACTACACCTCCCAGCATAAGGCCCAAGCCTCCCGCCAGGTTAGAAATGGTGTCCTGCAGGCCAAAAGACAAGGCAATGGACGTAACTCCCAAAGCGGTCACAAAAGCTGTTGGTTGAATACCAAAGACAGGCTGTAAGACAGCAAGAATAGCAAACGTCCAGATAACTCCACGTAGTATGTTGACAAAAATAGATGCTGACGGCAGCTTTGAAGAGTCCAAGGCCTTTTTTGAGAGCTTTATTGCAAAGCGCTCTACAAGAAAAGCCACAAGGAACACAACAACAAAGATAACCAGCTTAAAAATGAAATCTTGTGGAGTAAGACCCAAAATCAAACCGTCATGCATCAATACCATGGCTATCCCTCAATTTTAACTATTGGAGCAAAGCCCTTCATGAGCTTCTTTGTCTTATTAGTACGCGTAAACTTAACCTCAATAGTATCGCCCTGAACTGCCAAAACAATGCCTGGGCCAAAGGTCTTGTGAGAAACCTGGTCTCCCACAGCAAAACTTGCAGAAGCGCGGGCTGGATCTTTCTGAATAGGAGCTGTATGTGGAGCTGGAGCACCGCCGGTAGAGCGCGTGCGAGAACCAAAAACGTTTCCACCGTAGACCTCGGAGCCACGACCGGAGCCAAAGGTTCCATGACGGTCTCCTCGCTTTGCCCAACCAACTCCAGAAAAACCTGCAGAACCAACACCAATAGCTTTTACGTGCTCTTGAGGAATCTCTCCTACAAAACGCGATACAGGATTTGCCTGAACAGAGCCGTAAGTCCTTCTGGTAGATGCGTACGTCAAATACAGACGCTTGCGCGCACGCGTAATAGCAACATAGGCAAGTCTGCGCTCTTCTTCTAACTGAGCTGCTTCTGCCTCATAATTTGCATGAGGGAAGATTCCCTCCTCCATACCAGCAACAAAAACTGCAGGAAATTCCAGACCCTTTGCAGCGTGAATGGTCATGAGCGTTACTGCAGAGGTAGAACCATCCAAGCTATCCAGGTCAGAGCGAAGCGCCAGCCATTCCATAAACGCAGGAAGCTTCTCTGCCGCAACTTGCGGATGCAAGCTCTCCTCCTGAGGCGCAGGAGCCGTCTCTACAGCAGCACCAGCGAGTGCGCCGGTAGCAGCATCAAAACCAGCCTCACTTAGCGAAGCTGCATCTTGCGCATCAAGCGCTCCAGCTTCTCTGAGCTGCTGCAGGCTCTCAAGCGTTTCTTCAACATCGTCGTGAGACTCATCAAACTCTGCTGCAACACCAAAGAATTCTCGAATGTTCTCGATACGTCCGTCAGCCTCAATGGTATGCTCCGTCTCAAGCGCACGAATAAGACCTGAGCGGTCAATAATTGCCTCTACAACCTCATCAAGCTCACCATCAATATGGCGGCCATGCTCAATAGCTGACGTAAACTCTACCAGCGCATTTCTTACCTTTGCGGTAAAAATGCCTTCTTCCATCACGCATGCTTCACATGCCGAGAAGAACGACAAGCCGTTATACAGTGCGTATGTCTGAATCTTCTGAATACTGGTTGCGCCAATACCGCGACGAGGCGTGTTAATAACGCGCAGCGCAGCCATGTCATCATCGGGGTTGACGACAACTTTGAGGTACGCCATGACATCTCTGATTTCTGCGCGATCAAAGAATCGAGTACCGCCAACAATCTTGTAAGGAACACCAGCTCTGAGCAACATATCTTCGAGAATACGAGACTGAGCGTTGGTGCGATAGAACACTGCTATGTTGTCGTATGATGTACCCTTATCGTGCAGTTTTTCTATCTCAGAGCCAATCCATGCGCCCTCATCACGCTCATCAGATGCCTGATACACCTGGATTTTCTCGCCATCTCCCTCATCGGTAAAAAGACGCTTTAGTTTGCGGTGAGAGTTGTGCGCAACAACTGCATTGGCAGCGGCCAAAATATGGCCCGTTGAGCGGTAGTTTTGCTCCAGCTTAACAACAACTGCTTCCTCATAGTCTTTCTCGAACGCCAAGATGTTTTTGATGTCTGCGCCACGCCATGAGTAAATGGACTGGTCATCATCACCAACGACCATAAGATTGCGATACTTAGACGCCAAGAGCTTGGTAATTGCGTACTGAACGCCGTTGGTATCTTGATACTCGTCAACGTTGATGTAGCGGAAACGCTCCTGGTATTTAGCAAGCACGTCAGGATACTTAGAGAGCAGCTCAAACGCCTTAACCAGAAGATCGTCAAAGTCCATGGCATTGGCTTTATCCAAACGAGTCTGGAGCGCACGATACACGCGGGCTACCACGTGATCCATAGGACTTGCTGCCTGTGCCTCTACATCATCGGGATACAAAAGGGCGTTTTTAGCAGCAGAAATCTTAGAACGAATGGAGTTGAGCGGGAACTGACGGACATCAATATCCAAATCAGACAAAATAGTCTTTACCAGGCGTTTTGAATCGTCATCATCATAGATAGCAAAATTAGGACCATAGCCAAGACGCTCACCATCTTCTCTGAGCAGACGAACACACATAGCGTGGAACGTGCAAACCCACATACCGCGAATATTATTAGGCAGCAGTGCCTCAAGACGTTCACGCATCTCTGCTGCGGCCTTGTTTGTAAACGTAATAGCCAGAATCTGCCAAGGACGAACGCCTTCATCGGCAATCATGTGCGCAATTCTAAACGTCAGAACACGCGTCTTTCCCGAACCAGCTCCTGCAAGAACCAGCAAGGGTCCTTGAGTTGTCATAACTGCCTGGTGCTGGGCAGGATTTAAACCTTCAAGATCAATCTGCATTACGCCATCCTTGTGTCAATCATTCGTAGACTAAAAGTGTACC
>JAHACE010000057.1 GCA_018376005.1 Atopobium sp.
GTGTGTTTTTTGCCTCGCATTTAGCAGATTATCTGACATAGGTGTGTAGCTAGAGGCTCGAAAATAGGGGTAGTTAAACTATTTATATATCAGTATTCACCATTACGAATATTTATCATTATTTATACATAATAATGAATTGACCCATTAAATGTGATCATGGCTCGCGTTAGATAGCCGTCTTCGGATGATTTATCGCAAGGGACACCAAATCTCCAAGCTATATAGCACAACCGCACTGTAAATTGCTATTCAACCGCGTCGTTACGAACGAGTAGGAAGAATGGCAACAAAATTGTGGCCTAACGTAGGCTTTTGTGGTTAACGTGGCCCTTTGTGGTTTAAGTGAGCTTATGGTTTTACGTGGCCCTGGTTTGCTTTATCTACGGCGTCTTTGACCATCTGCGCGTACAGGGTACCGCCTCGATTAATGGAATCTGAATCAGAGCCAAAGTGAACGTAGTCAGTACCTGCCCAAATGTCAGGATTGTCCTGAGCAACCTGTGCCCAATCCGCAATAGTAATGAAGTCATACTGCTGAGCGAGCTCAAGCTCGTGTGCGCGAATAGCATTTGCACCAGCATTTGGATCGGAGTTTCTACCGTCATACGGAGTGACAAAAATCAGACGATGTCCGCGCGGCAGCATGTCCACAATCTTATCAACCGCCACATTTCTACTGACAGAAGCGTCAATTTGAGCATCGGGCAGCGCATCCTGCAGGTAAGAACGAGCACGAAGCGAGACAGAATCGCCAATGTAGGTGACTCCCTCAACAACGTTGTAATTGCTTGCCTGCGAGGTATCCGCATGCTTGCGAGTCATGGTCATGGCGCTCTGCTCCTGTAACGAAGCGTTGAGCAGCAAATCATTCTGGAAATCGCTGAGCTGTGGAGCGGTTAGCGCAATAAAGGCGACGGCCGCAGCAAAAGGAATAAGCGCAAGGCCGGCACCTCGCAAAACCTTCTGACCATCAAGCTTGATGCGCGAGAAGATCTCTGGAGACTTCCCTGCCAACGCTGGCTCAAGCACATAGAACGAGCAACTTGCAAATACAAACGAAAGCACCAAGGTTAGGAGTGCAGCCAGGACTGGATCGACCTTCTCGGCAAAAATAATGTACAAAGGCCAGTGGAATAGATACACGCCGTAGCTGGTATCTGCCACAAAAGAAACGATGCCAGGCTCATTGATTCCCTCGGTTTTTTGATGCAACATGCGAGCAAAGAAAATCATTGCGGCTGCTGCGAGCGAGGCAAAAAGGAAACCAAAGGTGTACGTAAAGAGGTCCTCGAAGTGCATGAAGACGCTCAGGAAGACAAGAACGCCGCAGCTTGCCACAAGGCCCACGAGCGTCAGCTGAGTAGAAAGCTTCTGCTCGAGCTGGTCAAAGAGCTCGCCCGTCTGAGCAATTCCTGCAACACACGATAAAAGCGCGCCGATAAAGAAGGGGAACACGTGCGTTTGCGTCGAGAAATACTGGATAGAAAGATTCGTGGAGCTTTGGGCGCCGGTGGCCATCGCCAAGTAAGTAGCGACCAACAGCACCAGGGAAGCTCCAGCAATCTTTACCTTATAGCTTCTAATTGTTTTGCTCATGCAAGCAAGCAGCCAGGCGCACAGACCCCAGAGCACATAAAAGTGCATTTCAACGGCAAGACTCCAGGTATGCAGATACACGTGAGGAGCAAATTGATTCTCGTAGCTGTTGCCCAGAACTATCTCAAAGTAGTTAGTTACAAAGCCAAGAGCTGCGGCAATCTGATACTTAATACCGGAAATGAACTCGGTGCGCACAAGCAGAAGAAACGGCGTGCACACAAGCACCATAAACACAAGCGGCGGCACAATTCTGTAGAAACGCCTGCGCAGGAATCCAATGACGTCGATGGATCTAAAGCGAGCAAACTCGTCAATCAAGAGAGCCGTGATGAGATAGCCCGAGAACGTAAAGAATACGTCGACACCAATGAAGCCACCTGGAAGCGCGTCCTTAAAAAAGTGATATATGAGGACTAAAACAAGTCCTGTTATACGTACAAGCGAAAACCATTTAATTCGCACTTTGATAAATCCCTTGCTTAAAAGTTCCTTCGTACACAATGTTGTCTTGCGTAGTGAGCTTTCCCTGTCCGTCTGCCTGGCCTTTTACAAACTGACCTTCGTACGTCCAGCCATCTTTTGAGGTGTACGTTCCCGTACCCTGGAAATACCCATCGACAAATTCTCCCTCGTAGGTATCGCCATTCTCAAAAGTCATCTTGCCTTGACCATTCATCTTTCCCTGAATGGTAGTGCCGGTATACGTCACCTGATTGTCGCCGAATACCAGCGTTTTTTGACTTGGTCGGTTAACCAGAACAATCGAGAGCGCCGCAAGCACCAAAATTGCAACAACGCTTACCAGCTCGAGCCTTCTTCTGCCCGCACTCACCGGGCGAGAATGACGTTGCTCTGGTTCTGGATCTGCTTGATTGCGAGGACGCTTCTCCACACGAATGCTTTTGCGTGCAGATAAAGGCGTTTTCTGCCGCTTCTTTTTCTCTGGCGCAACTTTAGACCGCATGTTTTCTGCAGGTTTTTCTGCAGGCTTTGTAGCAGGCTTTTCTGCGGGCTGTGTAGCGGACTTTTCTGCAGGCTTACGCTGCGCAAGCGACTCAAAAGCAGACGAAAGCTGCTCAGAAGCGGTCTGCAGAGAGGCCGCTGGACTTGCCGAAGTATCAGCATTCTCTACGGGAGCCTGAGGTGCTTCTACAGGTGCAACTTCACTTGCCTCAGATGAAGGCTCAGGGAAGTGCGCCGCTTTAACCATATGACGAGCGTTTCTTTTTTTAGCAGAAAAACGCGTAGGAGAACTCACTGGGTATTCCAATTCAATCGATTTGTTAACTATTTCATTGTACTAATTTCCTTCAACTTTTGAATTGTCATTTGTCCTATACACCTATACACATTTACCAGATTCACAGGTACGCCCGCTGTTTTTCTGCGATTTTCTGTTCTAAGTAAAAAGAGAGAGGGGTACACTACAAGGTGGTATTAGAAAAGAAACAAAATGTGCTTACTAAAGTGTGTTCTAATTAGAAAGTTACATCATCGACATTATCAGGGAGGCAAGGATGGCAGAAGCAATTCGTAAAGTAAATATCATTGGCCATTTGAACCCAGATACAGACAGCATTTGTGCTGCAATTTCTTATGCGTATCTCAAAAATCAGATTGATAACCCTATCTATGAAGCTCGTCGTGCGGGTTCTCTTAACCGTGAGACTGCCTTTGTCTTAAACCACTTTGGTTTTGAGGAGCCGCAGCTTATTACTACCGTTACTCCTCAGATCAAAGATGCAGAGATTCAGACTCAGCCAAAAGTTGATGCTGGAATGAGTCTTTATGCTGCTTGGCAGCTTATGCAAGACGTTAAGCTTGATACACTCTGCGTTACTGATGAGGAAGAAGAGCTTACCGGTCTGATTGCCGTTAAAGATATTGCAAATGCAAACATGAGCCTTTCCGAGCCAAACCTGCTCTCTAAGGCTAAGACAAGCTATGCAAATATTGTTTCTACGCTTGGTGGCACCATGGTTCTTGGTGATCCCCAGGGCGTTGTGAAGCAGGGTAATATTCGCGTTGGTACCAGCGCTTCTGCACTTTCAGAGATTGTTGACGCTGGCGATATCATTGTTGTTGCTGGCAACCATGAGAACCAGACTATCGCAGTTGAGCACGGTGCTTCCTGCCTTATTGTCTCTTGCGATGCTCCAATTGCTCAGGACGTCATTGACCTGGCTAAAAAGCGTGATTGCGCTATTATCAGCACTCCTCGCGATACCTTTGAGGTAGCTCGCCTGCTTATCATGTCTATGCCTGTACGTGAGAAGATGCTCACTGACGACATCCTTAAGTTCAGCGTCAACACCGCAATTGATGATGCTCGTAAGGAAATGACCAACTCAAGGCACCGCTTCTTCCCTGTTATCAACGAGAACGGAACTTTAGCTGGTCTTATCAGCGGTCCTGGTCTTTTGAATCCTCGCAAGAAGCATGTCATTCTTGTTGACCACAACGAGCGCACTCAGGCAGTTGATGGTCTTGAGCAGGCAGAGATTATGGAGATTGTTGATCACCACCGCATCGGCTCCATTGAGACTTCTAACCCAATTACCTTTAGAAACGTCCCTGTTGGCTGCACCTGCACCATCATTTATGGCCTCTACCACGAGTACGGCATTGATATTCCTAAGAGTATTGCTGGCCTCATGCTCTCTGCAATTCTTTCCGACACCCTTGCATTCCGCTCCCCTACCTGCACTGAGCGCGATATTGTTGCTGGTAAGAAGCTTGCAGAGATTTGCGGAGAAGACATTGACGCTTACTCTGAGCAAATGTTTGACGCTGGCGCAGACCTCACTGGTCGTACTGCAGAGGAAGTCTTCCACGGTGACTACAAGGTATTCAGCCGTGGCGGCGTAAAGTTTGGCGTTGGCCAGGGCTCCTTCATGACCGAGTCCAGTCGCAAGGCTGCCGAGGAACTTGTTGGACCATTCTTGGAGACAGCTGCTAAGTCCGAAGAGCTTCCAATGGTCTTCTACATGTTCACCGACGTTAAGAGCCAGGTCACCGAGATGCTCTTCTACGGCGCAAATGCTGCCAACGTCATCGAGCGCGCCTTTAAC
>JAHACE010000058.1 GCA_018376005.1 Atopobium sp.
AGAGGCGGTCGAGTCAGTAACCTCTTCAATAGCAGACGCGCGTACACCAGCATCTACCAGTGCGGCTCTGACGGCATATCCAAGATCTAAGTACCTCTCGCCAGATGCACGGTCTACAACGCCGGGACCAAACTCTTGTGAGAACATCTGAATGAGCTCAGGAGAAACCTCGTAGTCAGCGCCGCCAATGTGCGGACCAATATAGGCTTTGACCTCAGAAGACTTGGCGCCAGTTGCCTGGCAAAGCGCCTCGGTTGCGCGCGCAGAAATGCGGGCAATTGTGCCTTTCCAGCCAGAATGCGCCACCGCAAATCCGCCGGGAGCTACAAGAATTACGGGCACACAATCGGCAAACGCCAACATCACAGGCGTATTTTGAACCGTACATACTATGGCGTCTGCACCAGCTTCTGCCTCAGCTTGAGCCTGTTCAAAAGCCTCTGATGTATTGGAAGTCAGACAAACTACCTTGCTTCCGTGCACCTGATGAGGAATAAGCAGTTGCGAGAAAAGCTTGCCAGCTCCAAGAGCCTCTAAGACCAGCTGGCGGTTCTTTTGCACCTGTTGCAGATTGTCTCCACACCTACTGCCTAGATTGAGGGAACTAAACTCCCCTTCTGAAAAACCGCCAGTACGCTCAGTAAATGCGAGCGTGACCCCGCATGGAACCTCAGGATCCATGAGCAGGGTCACGCCGTGTAAGTTCTCATTAGAAGAGTTGTTGGTGCGAGCAGGCTGTGGCTGAGCAGTCACAGGACGAGTTGGCTGTGGCTGAGCAGGACGGCTTGGACGGGTGGTACTCTGAGTGTTCAGGGTTGGAAGCTGCTGCTGAACGTTAGAGTCATTGAAGCCGGTTGCAATAACGGTTACGCGAACCTGATCGCCCAGGGACTCATCAACAACAGTACCAAAGATAATGTTTGCATCAGGATCAACGTTCTTAGCAACCAGGTCAGCTGCCTCGTTAATCTCCTGAATACCAAGGTCTTTGTTACCAGCAATAGAGAGAAGAACGCGGGTTGCACCCTCGATGGAACTCTCAAGCAGGCGGCTAGAAATTGCCTCGGTTGCAGCATCAGCAGCGCGGTTATCACCAGCAGCAATACCAATGCCCATCATTGCGCTACCTGCGCCCTTCATGATGGTGCAGACGTCTGCAAAGTCGAGGTTGATCAGGCCAGGAACAGTGATGAGGTCGGTAATACCCTGGGTGCCCTGGCATAGAACATCGTCAGCCATGCGGAATGCCTCAAGCATGGTGGTCTTCTTCTCAGAAAGATCAAGCAGACGATCGTTTGGAATAACAATGAGAGTATCAACATTCTCGGAAAGAGTCTTGATACCGTCAGCTGCAGAACCATAACGACGACGGCCCTCGAAGGAGAATGGCTTAGTAACAACGCCAACGGTCAGTGCGCCAACGTCATTCTTTGCAATATCAGCAACAACTGGAGCAGCACCGGTACCAGTACCGCCACCCTCACCAGCAGTAATGAAGACCATATCAGCGCCAGCAAGTGCAGCCTTGATCTCGTCGCGGCTATCCTCTGCTGCTTCTTTACCAACCTCAGGGTTAGCGCCAGCACCAAGACCCTTGGTGATGTCAGTACCGATGTGAACCTTAATGTCAGCATCGGAGATTGCAAGTGCCTGTGCATCGGTGTTTACAGCAACGAACTCAACGCCACGGATGCCTTCTTCAATCATGCGGTTGACAGCGTTAGTTCCGCCGCCACCAACGCCAACAACCTTGATAACAGCAAGATAGTTGTTAAGGGTATCGGTGTCCTTAATCATGTCTTCCTCCTTGAGGCACGCTTGTGCCCGTTTGTCCCGGAGCGCGACTGCGCTTAGGCTACGTTTATGCGCTCGCAGAACCGCTGTATAAAACCCTAAACCTCAAGTTAAGGCTTACGCTTCATGCAAAGCGGGGTATATTTGCACAACTGACCCATACAAGTCAAATAATATGTAGAAATTGTGAAGAAACAGGTGTTCTTACGTTCAAGTATGTAAGCTCTCCTGGGAACTGCTTAAGCATTGCCAGAATCACTTTTTCTTTGTCAGCAATCTGTGTTGGAGAGCCCAAAGCAACCTGTACACCGTTGGTTAGGGTGACAGAGATTGCATCAACGCTACTTGCTGAGTAACTCACAATTTGCGAAGTAAGCTCTGATGAGAACGTAGACTGATACTGCATAACCGCTTGAATTTCTGCGTCTGTTGCTGTGGTGCCTGCTACAGGAGAAACCGTTGCAGGAACATCGGTAATCAGCAGCTCACCTTCTGAGGTTGCCTTCTCAAGCGCAACGGTGGCAGTAGTCTTTCCTTCTGGTACGTTAAGCTGATCTGCCTCAAGCCAGACGTTATTCTCGCCCAAATACCATGCAACCGGACCAGAAGAAAGCGCCACTATGGCTGTAACCTTACGCTCTGTGATAGTAATGCGCAGCGTATTAGGGAACTGCCTCTCGTACGTTGCAGAAGCTACCCAAGGGTCCTTCTGAAGTTCTTGGGTAATAAGGGACTCATCCATATTGAGCAGCGTTGTTCCCTCTTCTACTGCAATGAGTTTTTGAATTTGCTCGTTAGAGACGTGCTCTGTCGGCTCAACCTGAATGTTGGTAATGGCAAAGACTGAGGAAGAGCGTAGGACGAGAAAAGCAATGCCAGCGAGAAGGGCGAGGCTAAGCAAAACGATAAAGGCCGTGCGTACTGCCTTAAACGATACCTTTCTGCTGTGTTTAATGCGCTCAGCACGAGCTTGAGCTGCAGTTTTTGTAGCGTTATTTGGCTTTTTGGCAGAAATCTTTTTAGCAGAAGGCTTGGCATTAGAAGCTGTAGCCTCAACCTTTGGCTTAGGCTTAAAGGCCTTACTCATAAAAGAAGGCTTAGTAGCCCCTGCCGTCTGAGCAGCACCAGACGATAAAGGCTCCCTTTTTGTGCCCTTACGGCGCGTTGTTTGCTTTGAAGTATCTTCTGCCATATCTTCCCTATGCCCCAAAACCCAGAAGTTTAACCTCTGGCTGAAGATCAATGTCAAACTTTTCTTGTACCGCATCGTGTGCTCTGCGCATAAGTGCAATGACATCTGAGGCGGTGGCGTTACCGGTATTCACAATAAAGTTGGCATGAATATCAGAAATCTGTGCGCCGCCCTCAGTAGCTCCCTTAAGACCACACTCTTCAATAAGTGCACCAGCAGACCTACTACCTGGATTCTTAAAGACAGAACCGCAGCAAAGCTGACCAGTTGGCTGAGTATTTCTTCTACGCTGTAAGAGCGTATCCATGCCAAGAGCAACTTTAGGACGATTAGATGCTGTCAGCGCACCAATCATGCCTGGTACCTGCATTCATAGAAAGAGCGCCGCCGATAGTTCCGGGGATACCAGCACACATCTCAAGGCCAGAAAGACCTGCTTTCATGGCCTCATTGCAAACGCGTGCCGTAAGCGCACCCGCACCTGCGGTAATGAGGTTATTCTCGCCAACTGAAATGGTAGAAAGCTCATCGTCGAGCACAATAACGCAGCCGTTGTAGCCCTTATCAGAGACAAGGATGTTTGAACCCTTGCCCAAAAGCACCCAATCAACTCGATTAGCTGCAAGCACCTCAAGCACACGCACCAGCGCCACGTGGCTGTGAACAGCAGCAAAGAGCGACGCCTTACCACCAATCCTAAAGGAAGTATGGTGGCTCAGCGGCTCATCTTGCTTGATTGTTGCATCAAGGGCCCCAGAAAGGCTTACATAGGCGTTAAACAAGCTCACGACAGAGGTCCTAGTGGTTCTGAAGACGCTCTTTGAGTGCACGGATAAACATTGGTCCAATCTGAGTGACGTCACCTGCGCCCTGAGTAATCAGCAGATCTCCTGGTTTAACCGTATCAAGAAGGTCTGCGATAAGATCGCGGCGAGAAGGAATATAACGCACGTCAGGAACAGTATGAGCAACCTCAACCCTTGAAGAGACGGTCTTGCCCGAGACACCTGGAATAGGCAGCTCACCTGCTGAGAAGACATCCATGACGCGCAAAACGTCAATGCCATCAAACGCATGGGCAAACGAATCTGCTAGATCCTGCGTTCTGCTGTAGCGATGTGGCTGGAAAACAACAACAACGCGCTTGAAGCCAAGAGGAAGAGCTGCAGACATGGTTGCTGCAATCTCGGTTGGATGGTGGCCGTAATCGTCTACGACGGTAATACCGTTGATGTCGCCTACGTGCGTAAAGCGACGGCGTGCGCCCTTGAACTGGGAAAGTGCTGCTGCGGCCTCCTCAAGATCAAAACCAAGTGCATCGGCAACGGCAATTGCTGCTGTTGCGTTAGCAACATTGTGCTTACCAGGATTAGCTGGAAGCACCACAGAGATGGTCTGACCAGAAGAAGTCTTGATGGTAAGAGGATTCTCAATGCCAGCTTTTCTCTCCTCCTGTGTGCAAACAAAATCACAGCTCGAATCAAAGCCGTAGGTGACCACGTGCCTACCAGTTGATTGAGCGAGCTCAACGTAATGAGGATTATCGCCGTTGATAACAACAGTTTCTTCCTTATCAAGCAAGCTCATAAACTCACAGAAGGTCTTCTCGATATTCTCTAGAGAGCCGTAGTGGTCAAGGTGATCTGCCTCAATATTGGTGACAACAACCACGTTAGGGTTAAGGAACATAAACGAACCGTCAGACTCGTCCGCTTCGCAGACAAAGTACTGGCCATTGCCGTTTTTACCGTTGGTGTCGTAGCCCTCAACAACGCCACCAATCAAAAATGATGGATCAGCGCCAAGCTTATCCAGCATGGTAGCAACCATAGAAGATGTGGTGGTCTTGCCGTGAGTGCCCGCAACAGCAATGGTCTTGCGGCCGCGCGACAAATACGAGAGCATCTTAGCGCGAGGCCAAATAGGAATGGAAAGCTCACGTGCGCGAATGACCTCTGGATTTGTCTCTGGGATTGCGGTAGAGGTAACAATGACATCAGGCATCACAGCGTCAATAGTAGCTGCGGTGTGGCCGATGCTTACCTGAATACCTGCATCTTCAAGCTCTCTAACATAATGCGAGCTCTTTAGATCGGAGCCAGTAACGGTGCAGCCGCGCTCGTGCAGAACAAGCGCAATTCCGCTCATACCTGCTCCACCAATTCCAATAAAATGTGCACGCGAGATGGTCTTCTCGCCCATGGAATCTGCCATAAGAGAGCCTTTCCAAGTATTGTTGTCGTTTGAGTCTTGGACATACCAAGACATGTTTACTCTAACGCAAAACCGAATGTTTTATGCGCCACAAACGGCACTTTCCACAGCGTCAGCCACAAGAGATGCGGCGCTGCGCTGGTCAAGTGTGGCAGCAGCCTCAGAAAGCCTTTTGCGCTGATCTGCGTTGTCTACCAGATCAAAGAGAGCTGTCGAGAAGGTCGTGGTGCCCACCTGGTCATCTGGCACCAGAATAGCTGCTCCCGCGTCCGACAACAGGTGTGCGTTAGTAGTCTGATGATCTGCTGTTGCCAGAGGGTACGGCACCAAAATGCTGGGGAGCTCAAGCGCTGCAATCTCGGCCACAGAAGATGCTCCGGAGCGAGAAACCACCAGGTCAGCCGCAGCAAGGGTGGCACCCATATTGGAGATGTAGGGCTTAACCTCCCAGCGAGCAGCCTCCTCGTCAGAAAGCTTCATAAGAGAGACAACCTCGTCGTAGAGCTTCTGGCCTGTTGACTGAATGATGCGCAGGTTAGGACGGTCAAGAAGCTCCTGCTTAAGCGCAGCAAACGTCTCGTTGATGCTACGCGCGCCCAAACTACCGCCAAAGATAAGCAGCAATGTCTGATTGTCTGCAATGCCCAGCTCTTGCCTCGAGGCGGCTCTGTCAGCAGAAAGAACACTCTTACGTACAGGATTGCCAGTAACCACAATGGTGTCTTGAGCCTTTACGTGGCCCTCAAAAGCCTTGCGAGCCTCTGGGAACGCAATGCACACCTTATCTGCTTTGCCAGCAGATACACGGTTAGCAAGACCAGTTACCGAATTTTGCTCATGGATTAAATAGGGGATGTGTAGCTTTGCACAAAGCTGAAGCAAAGGCAGCTCAACATAGGCGCCAAAACCAATAGCAACATCAGGTGCACCCTGCTCTTTGAAGCGCTTGTGCAGCTGCATCTTTGCGCGCTCAAGATTGTATGCCGCGCTGATGAGCGTCCAAGGACGTCTGCGATCAAAACCATTTACGTGGATAGGTACCAGCTCAAATCCTGCCTCAGGTACCAGCGTACCTTCAAGCTTGTTGGGCTGACCGTAAAACGTAACCTGGTGGCCGCGCTCACGAAGCTCCTCAGCTAGAGCCAGAGCTGGGTTAATGTGACCAGCGGTTCCACCTGCAGCAATTGCAACAGAGAGTTTCTTCTGTTCTGCCATGCAATCCATCTCCTAGAAATCAGCTATCGCATCTCTTGAGCGCAAAACGCCTCGTGAAGGACGCGCGGAGCTCTGAGCACTGCTCTTAGGGCGAGAAGAACGTGGGAGTGGCATGCCTACTCCTACCCCACCATCAACCATGGTAAGACCAGCAAAACCTGGAGCATCAAAGGTATCTTGCTCTTCAGCTATGCTCCAAGAAGCGCGCTGCCTATCGTACTCGGTTTCTGGAAGCCTTGACTGCCTTGAAACAGACATCAAAAGACCAACCATCAAGATACTAGACATGATGGTTGAACCGCCGTATGAGATAAACGGCAGTGGCTTACCAGAAAGAGGCAAAAGGCCCAAAACACCACCGATGTTAACAAAGGCCTGGATGATAAACATAGAGGTACAACCTGCAGCAATAAGCCTGCCGGTCAAATCTGGTGCATAGCGAGCAATCTTAAAGCCTGCCCATACCAGGGCGCCAAATACAGCCAAAAGACCCAAAACGCCAATAAAGCCCAGTTCTTCTCCAATAACCGCAAAAATAAAGTCATTGTGAGCCATAGGAAGATAGGAATATTTCTGGCGAGAAAAGCCAAAGCCAACACCAAAAATACCACCAGAGCCAAAGGCATAAAAGCCCTGTGCAAGCTGATAACCTGCACCGTAATAATCAGCCCAAGGGTTGAACATAGTCACAACGCGAGCACGCGAATAATCATCTTTAAGAGATAAGAAGGCAAAGCCAATAAAGCCAGCAACAGCAATAGTTGCCAGAACCCTTCGGTCAACATCGGCAAGGTAGCCAATGACCAAAAGTGTTCCCACAATAATCAATGTGGAGCCCTTGTCTGGCTGGGCCAAAATAAGAAGCAGTGGCGCAAGCGCAGCAATAGCAAACTTTTTAAAGAACTCCATCTGATCTATGGTCTGATCAATAAAGTACTGCTGAGCCAAATACGAGACAGAAATTAAGATGGTAATCTTTGCAAACTCAGACGGCTGGAAAGAAAACGGTCCAACTGAAATCCAACGGGTTGCACCATATGCATCAGCGCCAGCAATAGGAGTAAAAATAATTGCTAGCATTCCAATGGTCACAATCCAGATAGGTACCTGGAAGTTTCTTACTACTGCGCGGTAGTCAATGCGAGAAACAATAAACGCTAACGCAACTCCTGCTGCAGCAAAGCCAAGCTGACGCTGCACGTAGTAGAAGGGGTTATAGCCCATGTCCTCAGAAGTCATTGCAGAAATCGAGGATGCGGAATAAATCATTACCAGGCCAAAGCACACCAAAATAGCCGTTGACACCAGAAGCACCAGACGAGGCTGCATAAAACGCTCTGGAATAGCACCAAAGCGGCCTTTGGCCTGCGAACGCTCGGAAGATCTCTGGCGAGAAGAACGTGGTTGCTGCGTGCGCTCCCCTGTTCTGTTTCTGCTGGTAGCCATTATCGACCGCTCTCTTTTTGAGCAAGATCTGCCACCAGCTGTTTAAAGACACGACCACGCTGAGTCATGCCTGTGAACTCGTCAAATGAGGAACATGCTGGTGATAGAAGCACTACAGAGCCTGGACGAGCAAGCTCTACCGCACGATTAAAAGCTTCATGCATATGAGGCTCTTCTACCACTTCTGCATGGCCGCCAGAAACGCGGCGAAGTGCCTCTGCAAAGCGAGGACCTGCCTCTCCAAAGCAGATTGCGTATGCGCAGGTAGCGGACACCTTCTGAGCAAACTCATCAAGCTCCGTGCCCTTATCGTGACCGCCAAGTAGCAAAATAACGTCTTTACCTGGGAACGAAGTTAATGATTTTTCAACTGAATCAGTGTTTGTTGCTTTGGAATCGTTAACGTACAAAACACCATTAACCGTATCAACTGGCTCAATTCTGTGCTCAAGCGGCATAAAGTCCAACAGGGCATGCCTAATAGAAACAATATCAAGTCCCAGGAATAAGCCACATGCAGCCGCAGCAAGAGCGTTGAGTGCATTGTGCGCTCCCCTAATGTGGAGCGCATCAGCTGCTACAAGCTCCATCTCTTTACCAGATAGCCTGACTACCAGCGCTCCATTGCGTACAAAGGCGGCGTTTTGCGTACCGGGATCTGTCTGAGCAAGATGGCATACGGCAATGCCGCGAGCGTCAAGGTGAGAAGACACGTCCTGACAAAACTCATCCAAGTCAGAGACAATTGCCAGGTCATTTGCATCAAGGTTGGCAAAAATCTTCTCTTTAGCTGCTGCATACGCCTCGAGTGAACCATGCCACTCAAGGTGATCCGGCGTAATGTTTAAAAGCATCGCAACGTGAGGATGCAATTTTTGAGTAGTAGCAAGCTGGAAGCTTGAAAGCTCTGCTACAAACCAGCTCTTAGGTTTTCTCTCTGCAAGTTGGTCCGTAATAGTTAGACCAATATTGCCAACAGCGCTTGCATCAAGACCCGCATACTGCAGGATTGACGTGGTCAAGCTTGTGGTAGTAGTTTTACCGTTTGTGCCGGTAATACCAATCCACTGTGAAGGGCTCTCTTGATAAGCAAACTCTGGCTCGCCCATAATTTGCTGAGAAGCTGCCTTTGCACTTAAAAACAGCTCAGAGGTGTCTGGAATACCAGGAGATGCAATAGTCAGGTCAAAAGTTCCCTTAACCTGATCGGAGCCGCATTGTACCTGTACGCCTGAGTCTGCAAGCTCTTGGATCTTCTCGCCAACAGTAGCATCTGCGCCGCCCACAAGAGTTACGGAAGACACACGACCCTCTGGCTGCTGCAGCAAATACGTGCAGACAGAGACGCCGGTCTTACCAAAACCAAGAACACATACATTTCCAAGTGTTTCTAGAAGCGACACGCAAGCGATCCTTTCTCAGAGCAATATCTTTAGTGAAGCTGGAAGTACAGAGCAAAGCCCAGAGCAGCAAATGCGCCGGAAATAATCCAGAATCTAAAGACTACTTTTGTCTCGTTCCAGCCAAGTTTCTCAAAATGATGATGCAGTGGAGCCATCAAGAATACGCGCTTTTTAGTTGCCTTGTAGCTGACAACCTGAATGATAACGGACAGCGCCTCAATGATAAAAAGACCGCCCATGACCAGGGAAATTACCTCTGTCTTGGTAAGGACAGCTAGAGCTGCAAAGGCAGCGCCCCAGGCAAGAGAGCCGGTGTCTCCCATAAAAATACTTGCAGGATAGCTGTTAAACCACAAAAAACCAATACAAGCTCCTGCGATCGATGCGGCAAAAACAGCAAGGCTACTCTCGCCATAGCGGAAAGCTACCGCAGCCATAAAAATCATGACGACCATAACGCAGCCACCTGCAAGGCCATCAAGGCCGTCAGTCAGGTTAACAGCGTTGGAGAGGCCTGCCATGAGCAAAAAGACAAAGAAAAGATATAGCCAAGGGATAGAAATAATGTTTCCACCTAAATTGACGGTAGTAGTAAGGATACCCAGGTTGATATCAAGGCCACCAGGGAACGCAATAATGGGCGTAATGCCCCAAATGTTAACTGCTGCCAGGCAAAATGCCACAGAAATGGTAATAAGTCCAGCCATCTTCTGAGATGCGGTAAGACCAAGGCTTCTACCGTGGGCAACGGACTCAATGTCGTCCAGAAGGCCCAGCGAACCTGTAAGCAGCATAGCAGCCATGGCAAGAATGAGGTCGGTGTTCCACTGAGCAAGTGCAATACAGGTCAGCACAATGCTTACCAGCATAACAACGCCACCCATAGTAGGAGTACCCTGCTTGACCAGGTGCTGCTGAGGGCCGTCAGCACGAACCTGCTGGCCCACTCCCTCTTTCTTCATCAGTTTGATGAAGAGCGGCATTAAGACCAACGTGATGATGCAGGAGACACCAAGCGCAACAAACACCTGGTATGTTGGGTAAATAGTCTGGTAAAACATTACTCAGTAACTCCTTTTACAAAAATATCAAGCTGGGCAGACCTCGATGCCTTGGCGAGAAGAACGTCTCCTTGCGCAAGTACTGGTCCGAG
>JAHACE010000059.1 GCA_018376005.1 Atopobium sp.
GTGCGGTACTTGAGATCTAATTAGTAACTGAGCTTGGAGACACCTGCCTAGGATTTGCTTTGGACCGGAGTTCGATTCTCCGCACCTCCACCATACATTAAGTGCTGAGATATTATTTTTAAGAATATTCTCACACTTGCTTATACGTCTGAAGGCAGCTTATAAGGCTGCCTTCTTTTTTATGGATTGGGGTTGAAGACTGTTTCAGTTGATTATGAACACCTTTTGCCTCGAACTTATAGTTGCAGAGCTTCATTGAGATTTTGAGTGTTGGCTTAATTTTGAAAAAGAACAGAACAGGTATTAATTCAAATAGCGGCCGCTTGTCGAATGAGTTTATCGCAGGTAGAGATATCGAGTCAGATAATAGGAAATAGCGCGATAATGGTTATAGACATTGATATAGGAGGAGAAGCATGTCGTACGACAAAAAGGCTGTACGTGATTTCTGTGACCGATGGCGCGATAAGGGATACGAGAAGGGCGAGACGCAGCAGTTCTGGCTGCAAGCTCTTCGCGCTATTGGATATCAGCATGCGGACGACGTGCTTTTTGAACATCATCTTCCCTCTGGTGGATTTATAGATGTGTGGATTCGCGATGCAAATGTATTAATCGAGCAGAAGTCTTACAGTGTAAATCTTGATGATTATGAGGTAAGACAGAACAAAAAGAAGACTCCGTTAATGCAAGCGCTAGATTATGTTGATGAACTTCCTCGTTTAGAGCAACCTCGCTTTGTGGTTACATGCAATTTTGGTAAGTTTCGAGTCTATGATCGTGATAAATGGAGTAAAAGCCAGCTGTCTGATAACGCCTTTGAATTTACTCTCGATGAATTTGAAGAGCATCCTGAATATATGTCCTTTATTACTGATCCAGGTAACAGTCGCCTAGAAAAAGAGAAACAGGTCTCTATCAAGGCAGGCGAGTTAATTGGTAGGCTTTACGATATGATGCGTGAGGGTTATTATGACCCCGACTCAGAGAAGTCCATGCACGCCCTCAACGTTTTATGTGTCCGCCTTGTATTTTGTCTTTACTGCGAGGATGCGGACTTGTTTGTTAAAGACTCCTTCTTTAATTATCTTCAAAATGTTCCTGCAAACCAGCTTCGCAATGCGCTTAAGCGTTTATTTAAAGCTTTGGACACTGATCTCAATGAGCGAGATCCTTATGATGTGGACGTGAAAATCTTCCCGTATGTTAACGGAGGCTTATTCCGCGAGGAAACTGAGATTCCGAATTTTACTGAAGAAGCTAAACAGTTCCTGTTGGAAGAAGTGTCAGCTGCAATTGATTGGTCTCAAATCTCTCCAACTATTTTTGGAGGTATTTTTGAGAGTACGCTTAATCCTGAGACGCGTAGATCAGGTGGCATGCACTATACATCTCCCGAGAATATTCATAAGGTTATCGATCCACTCTTCCTTGATGACCTGAAGCGGGAGTTTGCCGCTATTCGTGATGAAGAAGGATTGACCCCTCGTAGGAAGAAAAGCGCTTTAGCGCGTTTTCATGCTAAGCTTTGTGGTCTTAAGTTTTTTGATCCTGCATGTGGAAGTGGAAATTTTCTCACCGAGACGTATATTTGCTTGCGAAAGCTTGAAGATGCCGTATTGAGTGAACTACAACAAGGACAATCTGGTTTTGTATTCACTAATGATGAGGAACTGGGAAAAAGGATTAGCCTTAATCAGTTTTATGGTATTGAAATTAATGACTTTGCAGTAACAGTTGCAGAGTCAGCGCTTTGGATTAGTCGCCTTAAGGCTAATGGTGAAAACTTCATGTTCTATGAAGTGGGTGATGATGACTTTCCATTACGAGAGTCAGCCCATATCGTGGAAGGCAATGCTTTACGCTTGGATTGGAATGAGGTTCTTGCTGCAGAACAGTGCTCATTCATAATGGGTAACCCACCTTTTTATGGTGGAATGTTTATGACCTCCGCTCAAAAGAATGAGATGAAAGACGTATTTCATAATCTTAAAGGAGTGGGCGAACTTGATTATGTGACTGCTTGGTATGTGAAGAGCGCTGAATATGCCAAGGGATATCCAGTGCGGTGCTGTTTTGTCTCAACAAACTCTATCTGCCAAGGACTTGCTGTTGGAATATTTTGGAAGTTTATCAAGGAAGAACTTGGATTTGATATTGACTATGCCTACAAAACGTTTGTGTGGGGAAACGAAGCATCCGATCAAGCTCATGTCCACGTTGTAATTGTGGGTTTTAGCGATAGATTGTTTGGTAGAAATGAAAAGTGGATATTGACCTCTGAAGATAAATTGATTGAGTGTAATCATATCAATGGATATCTAATGCCCGCTGCCGATGCATACGTAACAGAGATTTCAAAGCCTCTTAGTAATGTGCCTCATATGCGGTTTGGCTCAATGCCTAGAGCTAAGGGTTTCACCTTATCAAAGGAAGACAAAGAACGCTTCATCAAAGAGAATCCCCTTTGTGTTAAATGGATTCACCCATATTGGGGTGCAGAAGAGTTCTTAAATAATAAAGAGCGATATTGTCTTTGGTTGGTTGATGCCGATAAAGAAGAAATAACGCAATGTCCATTAGTGGTTGAGAGAATCAATCAAGTACGTGAAGAGCGCTTGTCAAGTAAAGCTGTAAGTACCCGTAAGTTTGCTGATACACCAACTTTATTTGCTCAGATTGCTCAACCTGAGGGAGAAGGTGATTATCTTCTTGTGCCAAGTGTTTCTTCTGAGAA
Organism: Atopobium sp.; assembly: GCA_018376005.1. GTDB lineage: Bacteria > Actinomycetota > Coriobacteriia > Coriobacteriales > Atopobiaceae > Lancefieldella. Next base: position 2,738 of record JAHACE010000059.1, read on the forward strand.
AAGAAGTTATGTGCCAATTGCCTTCGTAAATAATAATGTAATTTGTAGCAACTTAGCATTTCTTGTTCCTAATGCAAGCCTATATCACTTTGGGATCATGTCTTCACAATTCCATAATGCATGGATACGTATGGTTGCGGGACGCATGAAGAGCGATTATAGGTATGCAAAAGATCTTGTTTATAACACGTTTATTTGGCCACAAGCCACACAGGAACAACGAAAGATAATTGAAAGTCGTTCTCAAACAATTTTAGATATACGTGCTCAATATAGTGACGAGAAGATAGGTGACATCTACAAACGAGAAAAAATGCCTGATAACTTATTAACAGCACATAAGCTACTAGATTCAGCAGTTGAAGATGCTTATGGAGTGGGCTTTAGGGGAAATGAGGATAAAATTGTTGCCCACCTATTTAAACTATATGCTGAGAAGACTATGAAGTAATGACCTGGCATCCTCTGAGACTAATAATCGATTCATAGTTACCTTTCTGTGGGCCTTTAAAAAATGATCAGTTTTGTCAACATGCTTCATTACCTGTAAGATATTTTTGATTGGCGTCCTCAAAAATAGAATCTGTCAGAGCCGCATTCCAAGGTATTTGGAGTGCGGTTTTTTGCTGTTTAGGACTTATTTTCACGCTGGCGTTTGTTTTTTACTCGCTTATCGGAAAGTCATAGGCTACGGGCAGTTGAGGGGTAATATTTTGTTAGCAAAATCTAATAACAAAAGCTAAAGGCAAGTTCAGACATCACTTTCTGCACGTACTGTCCGCTGAGCCAGTTGATTGTTTTTACAGCGACTGCTACCGTGTGGAGAAAATAGAATCGAGGCGAAGCAATGTCAAAAAGCGCTTCAAAGTTTCAAAAAGTGTTGATGTCATGGGTGTATCGCGGCAAAGAGATATTTAAGCCCCTTAACACTGGCGCCATTGATGAGCATGTGAGGTGCATCCGTGAGTATGTCGCCAATATTTTCTTCTACACTAAAGGCAGTACTACCATCATGATTGACGCAGGGTACAGCTATGATCGCCTGCAAGAAAAGATGGACTGGCTGGGAATTGACCCTAAGGCAATCGAGCACATTCTGATCACTCACCTGGACACCGATCATATTGGCGCAATTGAGTCGGACAGTGACCAGCTTTTCAGTCACGCACAGGTTTATATTGGCGATGTTGAAAATAGGTATTTAACAGGAGAAGTCCGTCGCCGTGTAATGAATGGCTGGTATAAGCTACCAAAGGTGATTATTCCAAATAAAAAGACACTTCTGCACGACGGGGAAGTGTTTGAAATTGATGGCATTAAAATCGAAACAATTCTTGTCCCCGGTCATACCTGGGGTCACGTGGTGTACCTGATTGATGACGAGTATTTATTC
>JAHACE010000060.1 GCA_018376005.1 Atopobium sp.
GGTGTTGAGAAAGACGAGTTTGGATACCCTCTAGCTTCTGATGAAGAGAATTCTGACGAGGAGGCGTAAGTAAGTGACGTCACTGAATACAAAAGTCAGTCGTCCAGAGTTTGACGAGGTTATAGCTCTGATTGAGCAGGCCTCGTCAATCGTTGTTTGCGCGCATACTTCTCCTGATGGAGATGCGATTGGCTCTGGATTAGCACTTTCTTCCATTATTCAGAGAAGATGGCCTAGCAAAACTGTCACCAATCTTTTGGCAGATGCTGATGGGGAAGTACCACGCATTTACAAGTTTCTTGCTGGTACTGAGAGCTTTGTACCTGCAAATAAGTACGAGGGAACTCCAGATCTTTTTATCTGCGTAGATCTTTCTACTGCAGGTCGTTTGGCTGATGCAGAAGCGCTTATGGAGCGCTCCAAGACGGTAGCAGTTCTTGACCATCACCCTTATAACAACGTGTATTGGAATGCAGGACTTGTGCGTCCTGATGCGGCGGCAACTGGCGTCATTATCACCGAGTTTGCCTGTCATTTAGGTGCAGAACTTATTCCATCTGAGGCACAATGCCTTATGTGTGCGCTGGTAACTGATACTGGTCGTTTCCAGTACCAAAACGCTGACGGCGAGGCTTTTGAGGTAGCAAGTTTGCTGGTGGAAGCAGGTGCTTCTCCATCTCAGATTGCGCTTCATGTCTACCAGAGTGATCGCTTGGCCTATCTTCACCTTGCCGCAAAGGTTATGGGTCGCATTCGTACCTTTGGTGAGGGTCGTGTTGCCTATAGCTACGTTACTGCCGCAGATCTTTCTGCATCAGGTGTTCCTCTAGCAGAGATGGATGGCCTGGTAGATGTTGTGCGCTGTGTTGAAGGAACTGAAATTGCCCTCTTCCTCAAAGAGGTTGACGGCGGCAAAGTTCGTGGCAACCTGCGTTCAAAATCAGAGCTTGATATTTCTGGCGTAGCTCGTCAAATGGGTGGCGGTGGACACACTGCAGCTGCAGGCTTTACCGCTGAAGGCACCATTGACGATGTGTTTACCCAGATAGTCCCTCTGCTCATCGATCTTCTCGCCCTTGACAAGGAGTCATAGGTGAAGCGAGGAGCTAGTGGAATTAACGCACTTATTGCTGTTGACAAACCGCTTGGGTTGACCAGCCATGACGTGGTTTCTCGTGTTCGCCGTGCATTTGGCGAGAAACGCGTGGGACACGCAGGTACTCTAGATCCTAATGCAAGCGGCGTGCTGGTAGTTGGCATTGGCCTTGCCACAAAGCTTTTGGGCCTTCTGACGCTTGACCGAAAGGGGTATGTAGCCGACATTTCGTTTGGTGCTCGTACCTCAACCGATGATGCAGACGGTCAGGTCGTAGCCACTGCTGCTGTTCCAGAAAATCTGTGCGATGAAGAGTTTGCTCGCGCTGCATGCGCAAAGCTGGTGGGTACGGTAGACCAGCTTCCACCTGCAGTTTCTGCAATCTCTGTTGATGGCAAACGCGCTTATCAGCTTGTTCGTGAAGGTAAGACGCCAGAGCTTACAGCTCGCAGAGTCTCTATTTACGACGCTACGCTTTTGGCGGTGCGCAAACCTTCTACAGCAGATGAATCACTGGTATGGACGGTTGCATTTGACGTTTCAAAAGGCACCTACATTAGAAGTATTGCTCGAGACCTTGGTCAGTCCCTTGGAACAGAGGCTCATATTAGTGGCCTGAGAAGGACGTTCTCTGGCCCAATCACACTTGGGAGCTGCGCTTTATTAGAAGAGCTTGAACAAAGCCCAGCTCAGGTGCTTGAAGCTAAACGCCTTAATCCAACTGAGGTTCTGGGATACCCTGTGCACAGGTTGACTGCAGCAGAATACAAGTGTGTTGAGGTTGGAAAACGTTTTGGTATTCCGGAAGATCTCTCTGAGATTGCTCATAACTCGCTGGTCAGCCTTGTGTGGAATGAGACTCTCGTAGGAATTTGGTCAAGGCAGGGTTCCTGTCTTGTCTGCCAGACTAACTTCTCTCAAGGCATTTTGTGTAAGTAAGGATGCACGTTGAACAAGGTAGAACGCATAACAGAATCCATTTTGTATGGAAGTAAGTTGCCGGCTCCACGTGAGCTTGGTGATGCCGACTTCTATACATTGCGTTCTGACTGCTACAAGCAACCTTGCGTGTGCGTGCTTGGTGTCTTCGACGGTCTTCATGAGGGCCACCAAGGGCTTCTCGCCAGCGCAAAAAAGGACGCCGAAGCTCGCAAGGTACCACTTGTTGCTGTGACGTTTTTACCAGACCCTGTTGAGGTGCTGTTTGATGGATCTCCTCGCCGATTGCTCTCGGGAGAAGATAGACTTCGTGCACTTGCCGCATGGGGAGTGGACGGCATCTTGGTGCACCACTTTACCCGCGAGTTTGCGGCATTGAGCGCTACGCAATACGTTGAGGACAAGCTGCTTCCAAGTGTTTCGGCTGTGTCCGTTCATGTGGGTTCTGACTTTGGTCTGGGCGCACAAGGAGCTGAAGGAAGCGCGTTGCTCACCTCGCTTGGGCATAAGCATGGCTTTGAAGTTCACGCCCATGAGCTCTTTTGCTCAGGTGGACAGAAAATCTCTGCAACTCGCATTAGGGACTTGCTTGAGCAGGGTAAAGTCGAGGAAGCAGCAAGCCTGTTGGGCCGCTGGCACTTTGTGAGTGGCGTAGTCAAACACGGTCGAGGTCAGGGTACTGGTTTTGGTTTTCCAACTGCAAATGTTTCGCTTGACCTGCGTGATTGCATTCCTCAAGATGGCGTGTATGCGTGCTATGTGGTTCACGGCGCAACGGCATGGCCTGCTGCGGTTAATGTGGGAAAAGCTCCGTCATTTCAGTCTCAAACAGGACCTTTACTTGAAGCTAACCTCCTAGGTTTTAGTGGCAACTTATATGATTCGCAGGTTCAAACGGTATTTGTGAAGAGACTGAGGGAATCTAAAAAATTTGATTCACTTGAAGAGCTCAAGTGTGCCGTTCGTGGAAATATAGATTGGGTAGCCCAGAATCTGGGTACGACTTCATATAACTTAGGAAGCGGGGAGGTGGAAGATGATAACTGACGAAGATAAAGAGCGCGTAAGACAAGCCACAGATTTTGTCACGCTTGTTTCCGAGACAGTTGAGCTAAAACCCCGAGGTCAGGACTATTGGGGATGCTGTCCTTTCCACCAAGAAAAAAGCCCATCATTCAAGATAAATCCTTCTACGGGTCTCTGGCACTGCTTTGGCGCTTGCTCCGAAGGTGGAGACGTCTTTAGCTATGTCATGAAGCGAGAAAATCTAGATTTTCCTGACGCTATCAGATATCTTGCCGATAAAGCTGGAATTACCCTTACAGAAGAGGCTCATGTTTCTAAGGGTCCTCGCAAGAATCGCTTAATTGAGTGCCTTACCGAGGCCGAGAATTACTTCCACTCCATGCTTATGCGCGGAAGGGGAGAAGGTTCTGAGGCGGCGCGTGCATATCTCTCTGGTCGCGGATTTGGAGCGGCTGTCTGCAAGCGCTGGAAGCTAGGATATGCACCTGGCAGAGGCGCGCTTGTAGCGCACCTGCGTAAATGTGGCTATACCACGCAAGAGATGATTGCTGCAAACCTTGCTGTCGAGCGTAACGGTCGCATCAGCGACTGGTTCTATGATCGAGTGATGTTTCCTATTCATGATGAGCAGGGAAGAACAATTGCTTTTGGCGGTCGAATTACTAAAAAGGTAGAAAACGCTCCTAAGTACCTTAATACCAGAGACACTTCTGTCTTTAATAAAGGTAAACACCTCTTTGCCTACGATGTTGCAAAAGAGACTATTGCTGCCCAGTCCGAGGCCATTATTTGCGAGGGCTACACTGACGTTATTGCCATGCATGAGGCAGGTTTTACCAACACTGTGGCAGCTTTAGGCACTGCATTTACGTCTGAGCACGTCAAACTCATCGATCGCCAGCGTGCACGCAAAATCATTTGCATGTTTGACGGTGATGCTGCAGGTCAACATGCTGCTGCTCGTGCCATTAAATTTATCGATAAAACAACCGCTGCGTTTCTCTGTGTTGTTTTGCCAAATAACCAGGACCCCATGGAGTTTCTCGCCGAA
>JAHACE010000061.1 GCA_018376005.1 Atopobium sp.
AGAAATCCGCTATACTGTCCCGTGCGGTTTTATATGGAGAGTTGTCCGAGTGGCCGAAGGAGCACGATTGGAAATCGTGTAGGCGTCTAAAGCGTCTCCAGGGTTCAAATCCCTGACTCTCCGCCAGAATTTTCACGGCGCCTACGGGCGCCGTTTCACCCTTCGGAGGGGTGGCAGAGTGGTTGAATGCGGCGGTCTCGAAAACCGTTTACCCCTTCTAGGGGTACGAGGGTTCGAATCCCTCCTCCTCCGCCATTTAACATTTTCATTTGATTAATTGTTACCAATAAAGATATATTTATTTTTCGATTTTATATAGAATGTTTAGGCTTTGTAATTCGATGTCATCTTTTTTGACACGAGGGGAGAGTTAAATGGCTGTTTCAGCAGATGAGTTGAATGGCTACAGGCGCGATCGCTACTTTGCACGCTCCTGGGCACTTCTGACTTTGGAAAAGGGTTGGTGGAAGCCTGTCCTTATTATGGCTCTGTTTGGTCTTATTCCAGTTGTCGGAATTCTTGCGCTTGTTGGCTATGCACTTGAGACTGCACGCGTAACTGCATGGGGCATCAACGCTGGTCCAAAGCAGAAAGACCTTAAGTTTGGTACCTATATTGTTACCGGCTTCAAGGCAGTTGTTATTGCACTTGCATTTGGTCTGGCATACAGCATTGCTACTGGAATTCTTTCTTTCATTCCAGTTATCAATCTGATTCTTATCCCAGTCTTTATTGTTGCAGCATTTGTTTATCCACTGTGCATCAATGTTATTCAGGTTCGCGCATCAGTTTATGGTCGCATCTCTGCAGGTTTTGCTTTTAAGAACATCTTTGAGATGATCAAGCATGACATGGGCGGTCTGTTCCGTATCTTTGGTATGGGCATTGTGCTTGGCATTGCTACCTCACTTATTATGGGCATCATCGGCGGTAGCGCTGCAATTAGCATGATTGTTAACATTGGCACTCAGGCTTTAACCATTGCAAGAACTCAGAACGTTACCGACCAGAGCCAGGTTGGTCTTATCATGCTTGCCCTGCTTGCACGTGGCGTCATTCAGATGGGACCAATTTTCCTGATTATTGGCTATATTGGTAACGTTGTTGGTCTTATCGTTATGCTTCTTATGCAGAACGCAATCGCTCTTTGGATGCGTCAGTTCAATGTTCCTGCATGGGGACAGAGCAACGATCCACTGCCACCATTCATTAACGATCCTCGCGATGGCGCAGCTGCTACTTATGCAGCTCCAGCACCAGTTGCTCCTACCGCTCCAGCAACAGCCGCTCCTGCAGTAGCACCTGTTGCTGTTCCTGTTGCAGCACCAGCACCAGCACCAGTAGCAACCCCAGCTCCAGCAACCCCTGCGGCACCTGCAGCTCCAGTTGCTGCTCCAGCTCCAGTTGTACCTGCAACCCCTGTTGCAGCTCCAGCTGAGCCTGTTGCGGCTCCAGGAGCACCTGCTGCACCAGTGGCTCCTGCTGCTCCAGCTGCACCTGCTGCACCAGTGGCTCCTGACCAACTCAGAATCCTGAGGGACCTGCAGCTCAGTAAAGTAGAGCACATATAAAAGAGACGGCCATCATGCAGATTGTGTGATGGTCGTTTTTCTTTTTCAATCCCATGTTTTTAAAATTGTGCGAGTGACCATGCCTTGGAAAGATTCGCGTCAGATAGTTGCAAGACTAGAGGCAAATTACTGACAAATTGCCAATTTAAGCTTTATATGTGGACTGCATGTGAGAAAGTTTGTGGGTCAGTTTCGTATTTGAGCATTTATGTGGTATGATGCTTGGTCGAACTTTCCTGCTTCGGGTGCACCTTCACTTCCCGAAGCCATTAGCCCAGAGGAGGTGACAATATGAAGGCCTATGAACTGCTGTTTTTTGTTGACCCAGCTTCCACCGAGGAAGTCCGCGCTGGTGTAATGAAGCGTATTGACGTTGCTATCACCACTGACGGCGGAGTAGTCGACAGCGTCGAGGATTGGGGTAAGCGTAAGCTTGCTTTTGAGATCGACGATCTTACCGAGGGTGACTATACCCTCATCAATTTCCATGCAGATCCAACGCAGATTGCAGAGCTCGATCGAGTCCTGCGAATCAATGATGCTGTTAAGCGTCACATGATCGTGCGTCGAGTCGATAAGGACTAAGTCCTTGTAATGGAAAAGTGGAATTATTCCACGATGAGAGGTAGTGAGATTTATGAGTATTAACAGGGTTAACATTTCGGGCAACCTGACCCGTGACCCGGAGCTTCGCTCCACAGCAGGCGGTACCCAGATTCTATCCTTCGGCGTTGCGGTTAACGATCGTCGCAGGAACCAGCAGACCGGTGAGTGGGAAGATGTTCCCAATTTCGTTGACTGCGTAGTATTTGGACAGCGTGCTGAAGCACTTTCCCGCTTCCTCTCCAAGGGTTCGAAGGTTGCTATTGAAGGCAAACTTCGTTTCAGCTCCTGGGAGACGAAGGAAGGACAGCGTCGCAGCAAGCTTGAGGTTGTTGTTGATGAGGTCGAGTTCCTTTCTAGGAATCAGCAGGGTGGAGCCCCTATGTCACAGGGTGCACCATCTTATGCAGCTCCAACTCCACAGGCACCCGCTCCCGTTCCGGCTCCGCCAGACGAGGAGTTCTACGATGCTGATATTCCGTTTTAAACGTCAGACAGCAACACAGACGTTACTGTCATCTGAAAGGTAAAAGACATGGCTCAGCAGAAACAAGATTTCCAGCGCCAGCCGCGTCGCAAGTATTGCCAGTTCTGCAAGGAGGAGACTGAGTTCATCGATTACAAAGATACTCAGCTTCTTCGTAAGTACATGACCGATCGTGGCAAGATTAAGCCTCGTCGCGTCACTGGCACCTGCACGCAGCACCAGCACGACATTGCACTTGCTATCAAGCGCGCACGCGAGATGGCACTTCTGCCCTACACTGTCCCTGTGGTTTCCAGCCGCGGTGGCCGTAGTCGCGGATAACCTATCTGTTCTTCAGGTAGAGTTGGTTAGCAATGGATAGACCGGATTCAAATATTCCTCAGGCACCTGAAGGGTATTCTCGCCCAGAGAGTAGCCCACAGAATTTTGCCGGTCCAAGCAACCAAAACGGGGGCAAGCCGCGTCCGTTTGAAGCTCCAACCTACAAGCAAGGCTTTGTTCTTTGCGTTGTTGGCGGAGTAATTACCGGGCTCCTTTCTTTTATTGGAGCAGCTTTGGTTGCGTATGGCATGGTAATTGCTGTCTATTGCAAAAAAGGGCACGGATGGTTTGGTCCTGCTATTACTTCAGTACTTGTTACGGGTGTAGCAGCTTATTTGCTCTCGGGACCAACGGAGGCGGCTACTTCAGTTACCGCTTGTGCACTTGCTCTTGGAGTTGGCTACGCTTTTGCAACAGAGAAACTCACCGTTGGCGTTGGGTCTCTTCTTGTAGGAGCAACGGCTTTGGCACTTCTGGGATATGATGCGTTCTTTGCCGCAATGGCAGGAACAACTCTTCCCGAGCTTGCTCAGAACGTATTTAATCAATACGCCTCGCAGGTCTCAGGTGCTTCTCCAGAGATCCAAGAAGGTCTTTCAACAGCAAAGGCACTCTTTATGCTCTTTTGGCCAACCAGCTATACCGGCATGGCGCTTTTATATTTTGTAATCGCGCGTTTTGGAGCTCGAACAGTGTATAAAGCATTGACAAGAGACCCACAGAAATTGCCACAGTTCCAGCTGATGGACGTTCCATTTTGGATGTGTGCTCTTACCGTGGCCAACTTGTTTGTGTATGCACTTTCAAGCACCATTTTGTCTGCACAAGACATACTTCAGCTTATTACGCTGAATGTGTTTATGGCTCTTAGAGTTGTGTTTGCTCTTCAGGGCCTTGCAGTGCTCACATGGTTTGTGCGCGAGAAGCACTTCTCGCCAGCACTTTCTCTGTCACTGTTTGTATTGGCAGGCATGTTAGAAGTTCAGTTAGGCGTTATGGCTCTCGTAGGACTTATTGACGCCTGGGCAAATTTCCGAAAGCTTAATCGCTCAGGAAGCCAGGATTCAGAGTCCACGATAAACAACAACTAGTCGATACCATCGACTCATCAAAGGAGTTTCCCATGAAAGTTATTCTCTTGGGCGAGCTTCGCGGTAAGGGCGGCGAAGGCGACATCGTAGAGGTCGCACAGGGTTATGCGGAGAACTTCCTGTTCCCCAACAAGATTGCCCAGCCTGCTACACCGGGTAACATCAAGCAGCTTGAGGAGCGTCGTCACAATATCGCTAAGCGCGAAGAGCAGCGTATTGCTGACGCAAATGCTACCAAGGCAGCTCTTGATGGCAAGCTCGTAACTGTTGACGCTCGCATTGGCGAGGAGGGCCAGCTCTTTGGCTCCGTCACCACCGCTCAGATTGCTGACGCAATCGAGGCACAGCTCAACGTCACCGTTGATCGTAAGCGCATTGCTCGTAGCGCTGCTATCAAGACCGCTGGTCGCCACAATGTCACCATTGAGCTTTACCGTGACATCACCGCTACCGTCGTTGTTCTTGTTGGCGAGGACGATGCTGCTCCTGCAGAGGAGGAGACCGAGGAGGTCGCCGCTGAGGCAACCGTCGAGGTTGAGGTTGAGTCCGCAGAGTAGTTTTATGCATGCATAAAACACTGTTCTCCTGCATTTTTTGGTGGTTTATACAATTTCTGCAGTTTTCTACAGATTTGTAAGCTTTTATAAAAAGCAAGACCATCTTAAAAGAATGGAATGTTTGTTCGAACCACCCCTTTGTGAAACATAACAAAGGGGTGGTCTTTTTATGTGTAGATAGAACGGTATATTTTCTTATACTCTACCTGCGGTTATTCAAAATGTTATGTAAAACATATTCACTTAACCTGCGGAATTGTAATTTGATTTGTATAACTGCAGATAAGCAATTGTGTAGAAAATACCACGTGTCGAAAAAAGTCTAGAAAATGTTGAAAACGTTGAAAACTCAAGGAAATCCCGCTCAGGGTATGCGAGTTTTGGAAAATCGTGTTGAAGACTTAACTTTTCGAATTTTGCAAGCCAAAATGACTCTTTATTTTTTTGAAAAGTACACTACTATTCAGATTCATTCCCAAAAAATATGATTGGAAAAGACGATGGCACAAGACTCGTTTGAGATGAATCCTACGCAATTGACGGCCCTAGAGAACGCCTCTATGCCACAAGATTCTGATGCCGAGTTTTCCATTCTTTCTGCAATGATTCTTTCGGAAGAAATCAGAGGAGAGTGCCTCATTAGGCTTTCTTCCGAGGATTTCTATATTCCATCCAATCAAATTATTTTTGAGGCAATTAAGTCGCTGTTTGACAATAACAAGCCAGTAGACGTCATTTCGCTTGCAGATCACCTTAAGAGTAACGGCAAGTTTGAGCGCGCTGGAGGAGCTGTCCGTTTAGCAGAGCTTGGAAACAACCCACTTGCTATGGTTGGTTGGGAAAACCACGCTCATTTTTGATGTAACCAACAGAGATGTTCAGCAGTCTGAGCAGGGCATTGAAGACATTATGACTGATCTCTTTGAAGAGCTTCAGCAAAATGCTGGCAAAGATGCTTCAGAGTTGGGTGTCCAAACAGGATTTGCAACCCTAGATAACCTCTTCCAAGGTCTTCGTCCTGGTCAGATGGTTGTTATTGGTGCTCGCCCTGGTGTTGGTAAGACCTCTTTTGCTCTCAGCATGGCCTATAACGCCGCAGTTTCCGGTGCAACTGTTGCGCTCTTCTCGCTTGAGATGAGCAAGATTGAGATTGCGCAGAGACTGTTGGCTTCTGAATCAAAGGTTGATTTGCAGACCATCCGTTCTTCCAACATCAGAAATGAGCAGTGGCCTACCCTTCTGGAGGCAGCAGAGCGCATTTCTCGTCTTAAAATCATCGTTGATGATACTCCGGGCACAACAGTCACAGAAATCCGCGCAAAAGCCCGCAGAATGCTTAATAAGGCCGAGAAGGGCGTCATTATCATCGACTACCTTCAGCTGCTTTCTCCACCAGCCGAGAAGGGCCGTGCGGACAGTCGTGCAACTGAGGTTTCCGAGATGTCTCGTGGCATTAAGATTATGGCTAAAGACCTCAAGGCACCTGTTATTGCACTCTCTCAGCTTAACCGTACGCTTGAGAACAGAAACGGCAAGCGTCCACAGCTCTCTGACCTGCGTGAGTCCGGCGCAATCGAGCAGGATGCAGATATTGTTTTGCTGCTTGACCGCTCACTGAGCGATGAAGAAGCCGCACGCGATGACCGTCCTGATAAAGACGTTACCAACATCATTGTTGCAAAGAACCGTGCAGGTGCTCTGAGGGATGTTCCTGTTATGTTTATGCCAACATCCACCAAGTTTGTTGAGATCTACCAGGGAAATAATTACTCAGAAAGTGAAGCCGCTCAGTACGCCGCAATGGCAAACCCTGCGCATTAATCGTTTCTTATGTGTGACAAAACCTCTGCGCTGCTGTGCTTTTGCGAGCGGTATTAGATATACTTATGAAGCAACCCCTAAAGAGGTTGCAACCGTCATGTAATGGTCGTGTTTGTAGATAGCTGCGATAGGGGAGAACTTATGCCAGCTTCCGTACTTGTTGGTGCTCAGTGGGGAGACGAGGGTAAGGGTAAAGTTACCGACCTCATTTCCGGAGATTTTGACGTTGTTTGCCGTTACGCAGGTGGTGCAAATGCAGGCCACACGGTAATTGCTGGAGACACAAAGCTTGCCCTTATCACAAAGATCTCGATGGCGTGCATGAGAAAAAGCTGGGCAAGAATCTTATTGGTACCACCAAGCGCGGTGTCGGTCCAACGTATATGGATAAGATGAACCGCACTGGCCTGCGTATTCAGGACATGCTTGACGAGAAGATCTTCCGCAAGAAGCTTGAAGCCGCACTTGAGTACACCAATCCAATCTTGAGTCTTGTGTATGGTCTTCCAACCTATACCGTTGACCAGATTTGCGAGACCTACCTGCCTTATGCAGATCGTATTCGTCCTTACATTGTTGAGTCTTCTCTCTTCCTCAATGAAGAGCTTGAGGCAGGCAAGAACATTCTCTTTGAGGGTGCTCAGGCAACCATGCTTGATATTGACCACGGCACCTATCCATTTGTTACCTCTTCTA
>JAHACE010000062.1 GCA_018376005.1 Atopobium sp.
TTGAGCTCTTTTCCAAGAGCGTCTTTGGGCTTGTGGAGGCCTGGAGTATCTACAATGACCAGCTGGGAGTTCTCACCGTTTACCACTGCCCTAAAACGACGACGCGTTGTCTGGGCAACAGGGCTTGCAATGGCCACCTTCTGACCCATACATGCGTTTAACAGCGTGGACTTACCAACACTAGGACGACCAACTAAGGCAACAAAACCGCTCCTAAAGGGAGTGGTCTCAGATGAAGTGTTTTCAGAAACTGAATTGGTAGTCATGTATCCTCCAACTTACCAATGAAAAATTGCACGCGAGAAAATCAAAAGTCCTATAAGAGCTGCGGTGATACTGATGCAGCATGAGGCAGCTGCCGCAATATCTTTAGCTTTACCAGCCATGGGGTGAAACTCTGGAGAAACCAGATCTACCACGGTTTCTATTGCTGTATTGAGAAGTTCTGTGGTTAAAACCGCACCAATACAAGCAAGGACTAGTGCCCAGCTCACAGCGTCTAAACCAACAAACAATCCCAGCACCACGGTTACTGCAGCAGCAACGGCCATACGACGCAGGTTTGCCTCTTGAGCAAACGCCTGACGAGCACCTTGGAGCGCAAAAAGAAGGCCGCGCTTAAAGCTTGGATGTCTGCCCTTAGATCCCGGAATCATTACTCGTCAATCCCCTCACGGTGGCGAGTCAATACAACTGGCTCAATAGTCCTATCCGTTGAAAGCAGAGCAACAAGAGCGTCTTCACGAGCTTCCATAATCTCTGCCTCATCATCTTCAATATGGTCATATCCAAGCAGGTGAAGCATGGCATGAACGAGCATAAGCCTAAACTCGTCCGCCTCTGTAGTGCCATATTCTTTTGCCTGGCGAGCAATAAAATGAGGAGCCAGAATAATATCGCCCAACTCACACATCTCACCAGGAGCCAAATCTGGATCATCAGGGCGTTCTACCTCAAGTGAGATAACGTCAGTGGGCGCATTTTTTTCTCGCCACTCAAGGTTTACCTGCTGAATCTCTGCATCACTTACTACAGAAATGGAGACGGCACAGGGGCGCTCCACGCCCTCTTCAGAGAGTACTAGATTGCAATCGGCTTCAATTTCTTCCACAGAAATTGGCGACTCGACGCCCTCTTCAATCACAATGTCGTACTCGTTAACCACGTTACTCTCCTAGCTGTTTTTTCTCATACGCAGTGTATGCATCAACTATCTTACCAACCAACGTGTGGCGAACAATATCATTTCTATCTAAATCGACAAAAGCAACGTCTTCAAGATTACCCAACACCTGTCGAGCAACATCCAAACCGCTTCTTCCTACAAGGTCTCGCTGTGTTGCATCACCAGTTATCACAAACTTTGACGAGAAACCCAGGCGAGTCAGAAACATTTTCATCTGCTCAGGGGTGGTATTTTGTGCCTCATCCAAAATGACAAACGCATCGTTCATAGTGCGGCCGCGCATAAATGCAAGTGGCGCAATCTCAACAATTCCCTGTTCAATGAGGTTATTTGCGTACTCCATTGAGGTCATATCAAAAAGCGCATCGTAGAGCGGCCTAATGTAGGGATCAAGTTTCTCTTGAAGTGTTCCTGGAAGAAAGCCGAGAGACTCTCCTGCTTCTACAACAGGTCTTACTAGCACAATTCGGCTGATTTGCTGAGAAGTCAAAGCTGCAAGCGCCATGGCAACTGCCAAATAGGTTTTGCCGGTACCCGCAGGACCAATACCAAAGGTTATAGAGTTGTTTGCAATTGCCTTCAAGCGTTGGCCTAGATCCAGACTCGACCATTTGAATCAGGTGAGAAAAAATAAGCGTTAACTGCTCAATTTCTTGAGAAGTTCCCGACAAAAAGATTGCTTTGCCTCTGACTGAAATAAGAGCCGCACATGACGCTTCAATTTCTCTGAGCAAACTATCAGCTGGACCGGTCAGATATAAAGGATCCACTGAATCAGGAATAGTTAAGCGAATCTGTGTTGGCTCCATGTTCCCCCAATTTATAAACGAGTAGCTTTTAGCGTTCCATTAGGTAAAACTTCATCAAAGCGCATAGCGATAAGTTCATCAAGTTCAATAGTAGGATCAACCTGGACATCAAAAAGACCGCCAGAAATTCCCCTACCAGGATACTGTACCACCACATTATCGCAGGTACCAGCTAGCTTCTTAGCAGCATCAAAGCGCATAGCATTACCCAGATCACGCATTTTCTTGGCGCGCTCAGCCATCACTTTTGGATCTACCTGATTTGGAGCAGTAGCCGCAGGCGTTCCAGGACGCTTGGAATACCTAAATACATGCATCTTTGAAAAGCCCATCTGACGACAAAACTCATACGACTCGTCAAATTCTTTATCAGTTTCTCCAGGAAAGCCAACAATAAGGTCCGTTCCCAAAGCAATGGTTGGCAGTACCGAACGCGCTTCCTCAACAGCCTTGCGATAAAGCTCTGTCCTATACACCCTGCCCATACGAGCAAGCGTAGCGTCACATCCGGACTGAAGACAGATATGCAAGAAAGGTGCAATTCTTCCGTTGGAGGCAGCAATTACCTTCACCAAACGAGTATTTACATCAGGTGGCTCAAGAGACGATAGTCTCAAGCGTCCGACCTCAGTTTTTTCAAGCACATACTCGAGAAGATCGGGAAGACGTAAAATTCTTCCACCTTCATCCTCAAGTTGAGCCTTATAGCTACCAAGGTTGATTCCCGTAAGAACAACCTCTTGAGCTCCCCTGCTCATAGCATCTTTTACCTGCAAAACAACTTCACGAGGATCAAGAGACTTACCTGCGCCACGTGCTTTCCACACAATGCAGAAGGTGCAACGATTATCGCAACCGTCTTGAATTTTGATGCCAGGGCGCGTACGACCTGTTGGAGTAGGCTTGGAGATGACAAGTCCGTCGTCGCTTACGGATTCTGGTGCAAAACCTAGCTCTTCAAGAACCCTATCTGCAACTTTGTCCTTCTCGGCTTCTACCACAACGTTAGGAGCAAGCGAGGCAAGTTCATCAGCAAAAAGACTTGCAACACAACCCGTTGCTACTACAAGAGGGGCTCCTGGCATAAGCGCTGCTTTACGCACAGCTTTTCTCGTCTTAGCTTCTGCTTCTGCGGTGACAGCACATGTGTTGATAACAATTGCCTGAGCTTCATCTTCTTCAACAATGCGACATCCCATGCGAAGCAAAGAATCTGCCATTAAATCAAGCTCAACGCGATTTACCCTACATCCAAGATTTATGAGCGCAATACCATGAGCCATTAGCGCCTCTTCTTGGAAGTCTTTTTGGAAGTCTTTTTGGCGTTCTTATTTTTGTGATCTGAAGAATCACTGCCTTCAGATTGAGTGGTGTGTGACTCATCTTGAGCATCTTGAGAACCACTTTGTTTGCGCTCATCAATGAGGGAGGTAAGCGTCTCTAACTGATCTTTTGTCAGTCCTGTTGAAGTCTCAATGTGAACCAGAACGTAAAGGTTCCCACGAGCCTTAGTATGCAAACGAGGCATGCCTTTACCAGCCACGCTTAGCTGTTGGCCATACTTACAACCTGCAGGTATAGAAATCTCAATAGTTTCATCTTTGATAATGCCGTCAATGGTAACGGTAGTACCAACAATTGCCTCAAGAGAATCTACACTAACTGAAGTAAAGAGATCGTCTCCCCTGCGCTCAAAGTCTTTATGCTGGGAAACCTCAATAGTTACGATGAGGTCACCAGAGGTATCACCCCTGACACCAGCCTCGCCCTTGCCGGTAATAGAAATTGACTGGCCAGAATGAACGCCTGCTGGAATTTCAACAGAAACACGCTCATGGTCAGGAGTTCTTCCCTGGCCATCACAGGTCTCACAGGCGTGTTCGACTTTTTTGCCTGTTCCTTGGCACTCTGGACATACGGTCTGAGACTGCATCTGACCAAAGACGGTATTTTGAACCTGAACTACCGTACCCGTACCGTGACAGCGTGGGCAGTCTTCAATTTTTCCACCCTCACCAAGGCCGGTGCCATTACAGTCATCACAGGTAGAAAGTCTGTTATACGAGATAGTTTTTGTAACACCCGCAGCAGCCTCTTCCAAAGTGATAGAGAGTCTAATTCCCATATCACTACCACGAGTACGCTGAGCAGCGCCACGACCACCATGGCCGCCGCCAAAGAAGGAATCAAAGATATCTCCAAAGCCGCCAAAACCACCGCCAAAGATATCTGACATATCTACATAGCCGCCACCAAAACCGGATGGACCATTAGGGTCACCGTAACGGTCATAGTTGGCACGCTTTTGCTCATCTGAAAGCACAGAATAAGCTTCGTTTACCTCTTTAAACTTCTCTTCTGCATGAGGATCATCAGAAACATCAGGGTGCAGCTTTCTTGCCAGCTTTAGAAAAGCTCGCTTGATTGTTTTTTGATCTGCATCACGAGCAACACCTAAGAGCTCGTAGAAGTCTTTCTTCTCTGCCACGCTTACTAACTCTCCCCTTGTAAAACCTAAAACTTAAATTCCCATATAGCCGACATGGCCTAATCCGGCCGTACAAGCATACAAAGTCATAATAATAATTGAGTAGAAGGCACCGTTGATAATTCCCGAAACAAAGGCATTTGCAAAGCTTCTCCACCAGCCAGCATTCATCTTGACGCCATCTGCAAGAACGTTTCTCATGCCAAATATCAAAAGCGGGATCAACACAATGGCAAATAGTGGTGAGCGTAAATTAAGCGCCACAAACACAAGAAGCATTGCAGTTATACCTGTGATACGAGCTCCCGCGCGTTGGCGGAACGTCAACTGCTCTGAAGGAACCTTAATATTTACGATAAAATCACCAGTTGCAGAACAATTAGTTCCTGCATTTCCCATTCCAGGTACTCTGATCTGGTCACCATCATGTGAATTAGCTGGTACATCAACCATAATTTCGCTTGCAGACAAAACACGTCCAGAACCACCACAAACGTCGCATGGGTCCTGTACAACGTGTCCAGCGCCTTCACACTCTGGACAGTCAACTCTAAACTTGCCTACTCCAAAAATGGAAGAAAGATCAATGTCAATATGGCCCGTTCCGTGGCAGGTAGGACAGGTAGTTGCCTCAGCCTTATGCTGTGATCCCTTACCAGCACAAGCATCACAAGTAACAAAGCGCTGATACGTAATGCCTTTCTTAACGCCATTTTTAGCGTCTGTATCATTCAGCGTTAAGTCGTAGACAATATCTGCGCCAGTCTGAGGCTTGTATGCACGAGAGCGCTTTTGAGATCCAGTGGTCCAATTAGTAAAGTTGATATCACCAAACGGGAAGCCTCCCTCAAAAGGAGAACCTCCATAGGCAGATCCGCCAGGATAACCAGAAGGACCATAGCCGCCGCCATAGAAAGAGCCACTTCTCATTGCATCATATCGACGGCGTTTCTCGGCGTCTGACAGAACAGCATATGCCTCAGAAACCTCTTTAAAACGTTCTTCAGCATCGGGCTCTTTATTGATATCTGGATGAAGCTTACGAGCTTTAGTTTGAAAAGCTTTTCTAATTTCTTCAGCTGTCGCGGACTCAGAGACACCAAGGATGGCGTAATAGTCCTTCTCG
>JAHACE010000063.1 GCA_018376005.1 Atopobium sp.
AAGACCTCAATTGGCGAGAATTGCGTGGTAGGCCCTAACACTCGTCTGACCGATACGCTTGTTGGCAACGACGCTGTTGTCGATGAGACTGTAGCTATCAACGCACAGGTAGACGACTTTGCTACCTGCGGTCCTCGCGCTTACTTGCGTCCAGGCACTCACCTTATGCCTCATGCCAAAGCAGGCACCCACGTTGAAATCAAAAATTCAACTATCGGTGAAGGCTCTAAGGTACCTCACCTCTCCTACATTGGTGACACTACCATGGGCTCCGGCGTCAATATTGGCGCAGGTTCAATTACGTGCAATTACGACGGTTACCACAAGTTCAAGACTAACATTGGCAACAACGTCTTTGTTGGATCCGATACCATGATGGTGGCACCTGTCTCAATTGGTGATGGCGCACTTGTGGGGGCAAGTTCGTGCATCACAAAGGATGTACCAGCAGATGCGCTTGCACTCGAGCGCTCTGAGCAGAAAATTGTTGAGGGATACGCCGCCCAGAGGCGTCACAAGCTTGAGAAAGAGGACTAGATGTTCGAGAACCTGAGTGATCCGCTATTAGTTGCTAGAAACATCAAGCTCTACACCGGTACAGGCAACCCTGAACTGGCTCGTAAAGTTGCAGACATTCTTCACCTAGAGCTACAAGGCCTTCTCCTCGAGAAGTTTGCTAACGGAGAAATCTACGCTCGCTTTGACGAGTCTGTCCGCGGCGACGAGGTCTTCTTCATTCAGTCTATGGCAGGCGTCAACGTCAACGATTTGGTTATGGAGACGCTGATTGTTGCTGACGCTGCAAAGCGCGCATCTGCTAACAGCTTTACCGTGGTTATCCCTCACTACGCATATGCTCGTCAGGACCGCAAAGCCGCTGCTCGCGAGCCTATTACTGCTCGTCTGATAGCAAATCTGCTTGAGAACGCTGGCGTTGACCGCGTCATCACACTTGACTTGCACCAAGGCCAAATCCAGGGCTTCTTTGACATTCCTGTTTCTCACCTGACTGCTCTCTACCTTCTGGGCGATTACTTTAAGAACAAGCCATTTGACTGGGAGAATACCGTTGTTGTCTCCCCTGATATGGGTCGCGCAAAGGCTGCTAAGAAGCTCTCTGACTACCTGGACTGCGGCCTTGCTATTGCTCACAAGAGCCGTCCTCGCCACAACGAGAGTGCTGTTATGGGCATCATCGGCGATATCAAGGGCAAGACCTGTATTGTTAACGACGACATGATTGATACCGCAGGTACCCTCTGTGCTTCTGTTGTTAAGCTGAAGGAATTGGGTGCTGGTGACATCTATGTCTGCGCAACCCACGGCATCTTCTCTGGTCCTGCAATCGAGCGCCTCAACAACGCTCCTATCGAGGAGTGCGTGGTTACCGACGCAATTCCTTGTGCGGCAGCAAACCAGGAAGGTTCCAAGATTAAGACGATTACCATTGCAAACGAGCTTGCCGAGGCAATCTACGCTGTCTACACCGACCGCCCTGTCTCCGATATCTTCGGCGGCGACTTTAACCTGTAACCCCGCAGGCAGGTCAGCCGCGCGTGCGACGGCAACAATACCGCAGGTCAATTGCGCGCGGGCGACGACGGCAATACTGCAGGTCAAACGTGCGTGCGAGCGCGGATCGCAAGTGATTTCAACCCGGTATCCATTTCGTATGGATACCGGGTTTCTTATGCGAAAGCGCTGGGAGTGGATGGGGTTTCTCGCCAGGTGGGCGGTGTGAGCTGGCGTGCAATCAGCGCACGCCTGGAGCGAGCCTGATTTTCTCGCCATGTCTGAACGATTTGCCGGAAAAGTACACGAAGTCTGAGTGGTTTTGCCGGTTTTTCTCGCCATATCTGAGTAAATTCACTCAGACATGATGCAGCTTTCGGGCTCAAAAATTCAGGGCTGAAGCGCCTATCTTTTATGCGCCTGATTTCATCAAAGAATCTGTAAATTTTGCCTAAAAATGCAAAAGAAACTGTGGATTTGCCTGATTTTGTTAAAGAATCTGTGCCACAAATACAGATTCTTTGCACTTTTCAGGCGCGCGATGGCGAGAAGCGCGCCTGGCGAGAAACCCGTGCGCTCGAGGACCACCCTCAGCAGCGCGAGTTCTAGCAGGTCGTTCCGCTTTCGGAATCCGTAAGATCAACGTCGTTTGCAAGCGCTGCTTCCAACGCAACCTGCAAACCGCGAGTCATCATCTCCAGCGACATGCTTGGCACCGGGCGGAACTTCTCACCCGCAGTGTCCTTTTCACCTGCGGCGTTCTTCTCGGCGGCTGCAGCGTTTTTCTCGACAACCTGCTCCGTTGCGAACGGTACATGCAGAAACGTGCCGCGAGTCTCCGGAAACCTTGTGGCCAACGCGTGAAGGACCTGATACATGACATCGTTGCAGACGTACGTGCCCGCAGTGTACGAGACCGCCGCGGGGATCTCCGCCTGGTTCATGGCGGCCACCATGGCGTTTACCGGCAGCGATGCAAAATACGCGTCGGGAGCGCCGTCGATGATGCGCTGCGAGAGCGGCTGCTTGCCCGCGTTGTCGGGGATTCGCGCGTGAGCCCAGTTGATGCCCACAAACTCGGGCGTAATCTTGCTTCTTCCACCCGCTTGTCCCACGCAAAGCACAATCTCGGGACGCTCCGCTTCAAGCGCGTCGATAACCTTCTGAGCGCCAGCGCCAAACTCAACAGGTACGTGCAGTTTTATCACTTGGGCACCGCCAATAGTCTCGGGCAACGCCTTCACGGCCTCCCAAGCTGGATTGATTTTCTCGCCACCAAAAGGCTCAAATCCGGTAACCAGAATCTTTGTCATCTTGTCCTCCGCGCCTCGATTGCGGTTGCTCGCTGTTGCTTGCCATCGGTTGCCGCGCGCCGATCGCTGTTCGCCGCATGTCCCGCACGCTGTTCACCGCGCGCCGATCGCTGCACGCCGAGCACATCGCCGCGACCGTCCTGCCAACCGCGAGCTCAGTTCACGCTGGTCGAACCTGTCGTTTTCCCTTACCATCATAAACGTACACATCTCAAACGGAAGGAAATTCGATGCACGGTAACAAAATTGTGCTTGTAGCGGGCCTGGGAAATCCTTGCGAGAAATACGCGCGCACCAGGCACAATGCTGGTTTTGCCGTCGTCGATGCCCTTGCCGAGCGCCACGGCGTTTCGTACTGGAAAAGCGAGGCGGGCTGCCAGGTCACGGAGATCACCCTTCCCGCTGCTCCCGGAGCCGCATCTGGCGAGAAACGCCATGTACTCCTAGCCAAACCCCAGGACTTCATGAACACCAGTGGCGGTCCCCTCTCCAAACTTGCTCGTGCGCACCACCTTCAACCTGCACAAATCCTGGTTATTCACGATGAGGTTGACCTCGCAGAAGGCCAACTCAACTTCAAGGAAGGCGGCGGACTCAACTCGCATAACGGGCTGCGCTCCATCGCCGACAAACTCCAGACCAGGGATTTTATGCGCCTGCAGTTTGGCATCGGTCGCCCTCCTGGAAAGATGCCGGTGGCAGACTATGTTCTGCGCGAGCTCAAGGGAAACAACCTGGAAGACTTTCTGGTCACCGCCCAGACAGCGGCCGATCAGGTGGAGCAACTCCTCCGCAGCTAGCCCGCGCGTCGCCACTGCACGCCCTCTCGGCGCCGCACCCGTACGCCCGCGCGTCGCCGCGTCCGCACGTCCGCGCTGCCCCGCCGAGCTTCTCGCCCACCCTCCGCAGCTAGCAGGCAAAACTTTCTACGAAATATTTATGCTCATTCATGAATTACTCATGCCTTGAATCATGCGCAAATAGTACAATAGATATGTTGTTTGCGAATACGGGGTTACCCAGACCTCGTATGCGTGAGATACATGCGTCACCTACTACTGTCTTCTCGCCAGAAGGCACGCTGTAGTGCGGCGCGTCAACTCACTCGCAGTTTTGTTGTGTTAGGAGAGGAGTACCGCTGAATGTATAAGATCCTCGAAAAGACTCAGTTCTCCGAGAAGGTCTTCAAGTTCCGCATCGAGGCACCACATCCTGAGGAGGGTTGGGTCGAGTTTATCTTCATGGTAATCGGCAAGACCACCAGGATGCTTTCTACCTACGAGGTTGGTGATTTCCTGCAGGACGTCACTGGTCCTCTGGGTGAGCCTACCGAGATGGGCGAGGGCAAATGGGCAGTTATCGGCGGCGGCGTTGGCCTGGCTATCGCCTTCCCTGTTGCTCGTCAGCTCGTAGCAGCTGGCCGCGAGGTCCACGCAATCATGGGCGCTCGTACCAAAGAGCTGCTGCTGCTTGAGGATCAGTTCCGTTCCATTCTGGACGACGACCACATCCACATCACCACAGACGACGGTTCTCTTGGCGAGAAGGGCGTTGTAACCGCACCTCTCGAGCGTCTTCTGCAGGACAAGCAGGTCGACCGCGTATTCTGCGTTGGCCCAGTTCCAATGATGAAGTTCTCCACTCTCACTGCTGAGAAGTACGACACACCTATCATCGCTTCCCTGAACCCAATCATGGTCGACGGCACTGGTATGTGCGGTTGCTGCCGTGTTGAGGTTGGCGGCGAGACCAAGTTTGCTTGTGTTGACGGTCCTGACTTTGACGCAACCAAGGTTGACTGGAACGACCTTCGCGCACGTCAGGCAGCCTACCTCACCGAGGAAGGCCAGTCCATCAAGGCTTACGAGGAGACGAGGTGCGCATGCCACAAGTAAACGGTCGCTACATTCCAAACGTCAAGGCACCTCGTACAGCTGACAACGAAGAGCCAGCTGCAGAGCGCGCACAAGACTTCCGCCCTGTCGACAAGGGTTTCACTAAAGAGATGGCAATTGCAGAGGCAAACCGCTGCCTGGATTGTAAGAATCCACTGTGCGTTCAGGGTTGCCCTGTAAACATCAACATTCCTCGCTTCATCGAGGCTATCCGTGCAGAGGAGTTTGGTCGCGGTCTTGACATCATCCGCGAGTCCTCCATGCTTCCTGCAGTTTGTGGTCGTGTTTGCCCACAGGAGAACCAGTGCGAGGGCGTCTGCATCATGGGTAAGCGCAGCGAACCAGTTGCTATTGGTCAGCTTGAGCGCTTCCTTGGCGACCAGCCTGAGCTTGCTTCCAAGCCAGCTATCGCTCCAAAGAACGGCAAGAAGGTTGCAGTTGTAGGCTCCGGTCCTTCCGGTATTGCTTGCGCTGGCGAGCTTGCTCGTAACGGCTTTGACGTTACCGTCTTTGAGGCATTCTTCACCGGCGGCGGCGTTCTGGTCTACGGTATTCCTGAGTTCCGTCTTCCAAAGGCTGTTGTTAAGCGTGAGATTGACGGCCTCCAGGAGCTGGGTGTTAAGTTTGAGTACAACTCTGTTGTCGGTCGTATCACCGATGCAGATGAGCTTTTTGAGCAGGGCTTTGACGCAATCTACATTGCAACCGGCGCTGGCCTTCCAAAGCTTCTCAACATCCCTGGCGAGAACCTGCCAAACGTCTTCTTTGCAAATGAGTACCTCACCCGCGTTAACCTTATGAAGGCTAACAACTTCCCTGAGTACGACACTCCAACCAAGCACGGCAAGAACGTCGTTGTCTTTGGTGGCGGCAACGTTGCTATGGACGCTGTCCGTACTGCTAAGCGTCTTGGCGCTGAGCGTGCAATCATTGCTTACCGTCGTACTGAGGACGAGATGCCTGCTCGTCGTGCAGAGCTGCACCACGCAAAGGCTGAGGGCGTTGAGGTCCTTCCTCTCGTCTCCCCTCTTGAGTTTGTCGCTGGCGAGGACGGCGCAGTTTGCGCAGTTCGCGTCCAGAAGATGGAGCTCGGCGAGCCTGACGCTGACGGACGTCGTCGTCCAGTTGCTATCGAGGGCGCTATCGAGGACATTCCTTGCGACGTTGCAATTTCTGCAATCGGCACTAACGCTAACCCATTCGCAAAGATGATCGGCGACATCAAGCTCAACAAGTGGGGCTACATTGAGGCCGACGAAGAGGGTCGTACTTCCGATCCTCGCATCTGGGCTGGTGGCGACATCGTAACCGGTGCTGCAACCGTCATTCTTGCAATGGGCGCTGGTAAGGTAGCAGCTGCTTCCATCACCAAGCACCTCGGCTA